>JANPOX010000314.1:0-4188 GCA_031428235.1 Bacteroidia bacterium
TCTTTAACCGAACATAATACCTGATAATCCGTAATCTCAAAATAATCCAACAGCTCTGTTGGAAATACTGCTTCTATAAATCCCTTTTCGATAACTGTTTTTTTTACAAAGATAGTTATCCCCAGAAATTAATGGTGACCCTAAAAAACCTCTTTGGAAACAAAGAGGTTTTTTTATTTTTATTGGTTCTCGTTTCTGGAATGCGCAAGAAAAGACAATCGATCTGCGGAGATTGTTTTTACACCAAATAAACCGCTTCTTTATCTTTTTTAGAAAAATCAGTATCAATACGTTCTTGTAAAGTAGTAGATAAGGAAAGTCCTACAAAGTCAGCCTTTACGGGAAAGCGGGTGTGGCTGCGGTCTACAAGTACCAGGGTATTTAATTGCTTCACCGGTTTATTTAAAAATAGTTTCACGGCGTATATCAAAGTTTTACCGCTGTTTAAAACATCATCCACCAGGATCACTGATTTATTTTCAAAATCCTTTTCTGTAAAATCTATTTTAGGCTCAAACGACCATGGGTTTTCTTTGTCCATTTTTATTTTGCCCAATTTTGTTTTAATGCCTGAGATCTTGTTTAAAATGGCCACAATACGTTCCGCAACTTTATAACCGTTTCCTTCAATTCCAACAATTAGTAATTCCTTTTCCTTAAAATTATTTTCATAAACCTGGTAGGCCATACGGTTTAATTTTTGGTTGATCTGAACAGAATCGAGGATTTTTGTCTTTTGCATATACAAATCTAATTTAATGAACTGAGATTTCAATTAATTTTAATAAAATTAATCACTGCCTTATTTACCTTTTTGTAATCCCTGAAATGTACATCGTGTTTGGCTTTTGGGAACAAGATTAACTGTGTTGTGGAAGGAAATGCCTTGTGTAGTTCTTTCCCCACGCTCACCGGTACAGCCCCATCTTTTTGGCCCCATATTAAAAGAGTAGGGGTTTTATCAAGGTTATAATTATAGGTTTGGTAAGTGTGTTGATGTTCCAATAAATAATTCATTTGTTTATCACGTATTGCTTTTGTTGGAGCAAAAAAATATTTTATCATTTTACGTTTCATGTTTTTAGTAACCGGTAAAAATCGTGACATCACTGCTTTGGTCATTCCATTAAATTGGGCAATGGTAGTTGGCACAATCACATTGGTAATTCCGGTTACTCCAACCATGGTTGCTAAACTATCTGCCATTTGTCCAGAGAAAAATTTAACCGGTCCGTCAATAATAATGAGCCTATTAACTGTTGGTTGATGCAGCTGGTTATACATGGCAGCAACCAATCCGCCATAGCTAAAGCCCATGACGTTTATTTTTTGAGTGATTCCTAATTTCAGAATGGCTTCATGAATTTGCTCCACCTGAAATTCTACGGAATAATTTTGTGAGTTCGATGTACTCTCTCCAAAATAAAGGAGATCCGGAAGGATGAGGTTGAACTCTTTCGAGAGTGGTTTAATCTGGCTGCTCCAATTTGTACGGGCATTGGCTCCCATACCATGCAGTAGTAATAAATAGGGTTTTAAAGAATCGTTATTGTAAGTGATATGGAGCGTCGCTTCTTTTGTTGCCAGGAGTGTATCGTGCTTTACATATTTTAATAAATATTTTTTTGCCGATTTATCCTGCCAGCGAAATATTGCCGGTACTTTGTCTTGGGCAAACGTGTAGGAGATAAAAGAAAAAAACAGCAACGTAATAGAAAACAGTTTCATGCTTAAAGCTGAATGGTAAGCAGCCATTTTTCTGCGTCCTGCACATTACTAAAAACTTTGTAAGGCCTTTTTGGTTTATTAACTTTCAAATAAAAATTAGCAATGAGTTTATAAGCTAATGTATCTACCACCACAGCGGAAGCGCCACACATGGATTGGTCTTCTATGTAGATGGCATTTTCTTTGGCTTCCTTGGTAATAGAAACATACTCGGCCGCTAAAAAAATAAATGGCATTAATTTTCCGCCGGTAATATCATGATAAAGATGAAGTAACTTAGTTTGAAGTTCAATGTTGATTAAACAATGATCTTTAAATAATACATACACGATCCCATTAGATTTTAATTAGATATTAAATGCTTTAAAGTCAATTTCTTTAACTATGTGTATTTCTTCGCTGTTATCCATTTATGATTTAGGTTTGCAATACCCCCACGTTATATTGCTTTGTTATAGGAGCATGATTTGCCGCTTCAATTCCCATGCTGATTACCTTGCGTGTATCCATTGGATCGATGATCGCATCAAGCCATAAACGCGAAGCGGCATAATACGGTGTCGTTTGAGTATCGTAACGGTCTTTTGTTTTATTATAAAGTTCCGCTTCCTTTTCAGGAGTAATTTCTTCACCTTTTGCCTTTAAGGAGGCCACTTCAATTTGCACTAATACTTTGGCGGCTTGTGCACCACCCATTACTGCCATTTGTGCAGTTGGCCATCCTACAATTAAACGTGGGTCGTATGCTTTACCACACATGGCATAGTTGGCAGCTCCGTAACTGTTACCTAATATTATGGTGAATTTTGGAACAACCGAATTGGCCATGGCTCCCACTAATTTTGCGCCGTCTTTAATAATGCCGCCATGCTCACTGCGGGAACCCACCATAAAGCCGGTAGCATCCTGTAAGAAGACTAATGGAATTTTCTTTTGGTTACAGTTCATGATAAAACGCGCGGCTTTATCTGCACTGTCGCTGTAAATCACACCACCAAACTGCATTTCCCCTTTTTTGCTTTTTACTACTTTGCGCTGGTTAGCAACTATGCCAACGGCCCAACCGTCTATGCGGGCGTAAGTACAAACAATGGATTGTCCATATAATTCTTTGTATTCATCATGTTCTCCACCATCCACTAAACGCTCGATGATCTCACGCATCTCGTACTGCTTATCGTTAAGAATACCATACATTTCTTTTTGATCTTTTTTTGGCAGAGCGGGAGTTTCACGGTTAAAACCGGCTTTATCATAATCGCCAACTTTGCCCATGATGTTGCGGATGCGTGTTAAACAATCGGCATCATCTTTACATTTGTAATCGGTCACGCCGCTAATTTCACAATGCGTGGTGGCACCGCCTAATGTTTCATTATCAATCGTTTCACCAACAGCGGCTTTCACCAAATAACTTCCCGCTAAAAAGATAGAGCCTGTTTTATCAACGATCATGGCTTCATCACTCATGATAGGTAAATAAGCACCACCTGCCACACAGCTTCCCATCACGGCTGATACCTGTAAAATGCCCATTCCGCTCATGATCGCATTGTTACGGAAGATGCGGCCAAAGTGTTCCTTGTCCGGAAAGATCTCATCCTGTAATGGTAAATAAACACCGGCGCTGTCCACTAAATAAATAATAGGCAAACGGTTTTCCATGGCAATTTCCTGCGCCCGTAAATTCTTTTTACCTGTTATCGGGAACCAGGCTCCTGCTTTCACTGTTGCATCATTGGCTACTACAATGCATTGCTTTCCACTCACGTAACCAATCATAATCACAACGCCGCCACCAGGACAACCGCCATGTTCCGCATACATTTCGTAACCGGCAAAGGCACCCATTTCAAAACGGGGCGTATCTTTATCCAATAAAAAATCAATACGTTCACGGGCACTCATTTTACCCTGTTCGTGCAATTTTTCAATGCGTTTTTTTCCGCCACCTTCATATATTTTAGTTAAGCGTTGCTGCATTTGAGAGATCAGCAAACGCATTTTATCATCGTTCTTATTAAATTCTAAGTCCATTGTGTTTTAGTATAAGACCATAAATATAGTAAATGAAATGTGTCTCTAAAATTTTTCGTTTTTTTTATATGAAATATTCGTTTTTAACCACATAGGCACATAGTTAGCTTCATTTAATATGAGTTTGGAGAGCGCTTTGCTTTATTCATAGCGTAGTATGTGCAAAAATCCATTTTCTATATTCTTCTTAGTTTTTCATTGCCTTTTCTATGTCTCTATGTGGTTAATTTTAACATTAGAGTAAATGCTGATCAATCTGTTCAATTATTTTATATACATTCGAAACGAAAAAAAAGTATCATTGAATAATACCAAAATCATACATAAAGATCAACAGTACGTTTGGCATCCTTTTACGCATTTAAAATACGCTGAAATCCCAGTGCATCTAGTAAAGGGAGAAGGGGCTTATTTTTATGATGC
>JANPOX010000315.1:0-8749 GCA_031428235.1 Bacteroidia bacterium
GGAATGGCAATGGTATTTCCATTGGCTATACTTATGCTATTGCCAGTAATGCTTAATGTTTGGGTATCTGAGCCGGTAGGTAATATAATCGTGTTGCCATTTGATATACTGACTGAGTTACCTGCAATGCTTAATGATTGTGAAGGCACCGTAACTGAATTACCATTTGCAATTGTTAATGTTCTTCCAGCAACACTTAGGGTTTGAGAATCAGTACTGATAGGAATAGTAATTGTGTTTCCATTTGCTATACTAATTGAATTACTATTAATACTTAGTGTTTGAGAATCTCCGCCAGTTGGCAAAGTCACTGAGTTGCTGCCTGATATACTTAGAGTATTTCCGGAAACACTTAATGATTGAGACGAGGCAGGGCCTGTAGGTCCAGCCACTCCATTACATACATATTTTGTTAATGCGGTTACAATTTCACCAGCATCTAATATATTATTATTATTTGCATCTAATCCATACTCTAATTTTACCCCACCTGTTGTACAATTAGCTCCTGCTATTTCAGCAGTGGTATTCACTAAAGCATTAAAACCATTTGTTCCATTACTACCATTTGTTCCATTACTACCATTTGTTCCAGCTGTGCCATTGGTACCATTTGTACCGTTAGTTCCATTAGTCCCGTTACATACATATTGGGTTAATGCACTTACTATTTCGCCAGCATCTAATAAATTGTTATTATTAGCATCTAATCCATATTCTAATTTTACTCCGCCTGTTATACAATTAGCTCCTGCCATTTCAGCAGTGGTATTCACTAAAGCATTAAAACCATTTGTTCCATTACTGCCATTTGTTCCAGCTGCACCATTGGTGCCGTTTGTGCCATTCGTTCCTGCAGCACCTGTTGCGCCTATTGCTCCGTTGCAAACAAACTTGGTTAAACTTGAGTTTACTTCTACTGCATCTAAAACACCATTTACATTTACATCAAGTCCGTATTCTACTTTAATTCCCCCTGTTGCACAATTAGCTCCTGCAGCCTCATTAGTAGTATTTACTAAAGTATTAGAGCCATTAGATGCGCCATTACAAACATATTTTGTGAGAGAAGAATTTATTTCCGATACATCTAAATTCCCATTACTATTTGCATCTAATCCATACTCCACCTTTAATCCACCTGTTGCACAATTTACTCCAGCTGCTTCAGGATTAATTGACATTAACGAGTTATTTCCATTTGTTCCATTCAATCCATTTGCCCCTGTGGCTCCAACAGTTCCATTACACACATATTGAGTTAATGCTGTTACTATTTCTCCAGCATCTAATGTAGTATTGTTATTGGCATCTAATCCGTATTCAGTTTTAAAACCTCCGGTTGTACAATTGACACCTGCAGTTTCGGCAGTTGTTTTTATTAAAGAATTAAATCCATTTGTCCCGTTTGTCCCATTACTACCGTTTGTTCCGTTTGTACCATTTGTTCCTGGTACACCTTGAGGTCCTTGTGGCCCTGCATTTACTGTACTGGTATTTAAAGCGTAAAAAGCATAAGGCACAGCCATAAATTGCTGAATGCTCATTGTTTTAAAATCACCACTATTATTTAAGTCTAACTCTACCTTTAAAAATTGATTGGCTGTTGACCATGGAATATCTATTAAAGCTGTATAAGTAGCCACTGAAGACATTTGCCCATCGCCAATTATTAAAGAAAACAAGCCGAATTTATCGGTGTTTGTAATATGCGTTTCCTGATACAGATTGGTTCCATTTTGTCCACCACCTACAATAGTAAACTTAACACCAATTGTTTTCTCAGATAATGGCTGCCCTGAATTATCCATTCCGGCAATTTCTTTTCCATCAGCATCAATAGCTACTGCCTGGTAATTAATGCCACGGAGCTGGGCAAATGACTTTTGAAAGCCAAATACGATTAATAAAAATACGATGGTTTTAAAAAATGTTTTCATGCTTATTTTAATTTAAGTATAAATTTTATTTGTTTAATTTATTTTCCTTCCTGAACCCACTTAGGAGAAAGCTTACTTATTTTTCCAGAAATACCTAAGGTTATAAAATAAGCTCTGTTATATAACTGCTGCTTTGTATTTACTTCATTATTTTGTAAACCATACAAATAACTGCCTTCAGCATAAATGGCAAATAAGTCAGATAAAGGAATTTTCAATCCTAAAGAACCATTGATACCGTAATCGGAATTTTTAATTGACTTACTTTTTATGATATCATAATTTTGGGAATTGATGGTTTGATATGCTTTCATTAAAAAAGAGTAATAAGGGGTCACCATCACATAAGGCTTTATGCGCCATTTATTTATTAAATAGCCAATTCCAATTTTGGCATCTAGGTATTGCAAATGCCAGCTATAACTATCATTACCATAAGTAAGACTAGCGCCTCCTTTTCTCATGCCAATACCCACCTTAAATAACACGTTTTTCTTAGTTGTTCTTAAATAGGATATTCCATAAGCGCCTGAAGTAACACTTGAATAACTTTTGTCGGTTTCTCCGGAACTATTAACGAATTTGAAATTTGAAATGACTTGAGAACCTTCTAGGTTAATTTCGTTTTGTGCAATAGTTTGTCCGTATAATGCTATAAAAATATAGGATAATCTGAAAAGTAGTCGTTTTACCATGTTTAGCGTTGTAAAATTATTTTTGATGAATGGAAATTGTCATTATTTATTACTTTTAAAAAATAAGCTCCATTAGCCCATGCATTACAGGCAATTTGATGCTTCTGAAAATTTCCCAGGTCTGCTTCATAGATTATTTTTCCTAATTCATCGTGAATAGTAATTTTTACATTATCTAATAATTTATCTGAACTTAAATTCAAAAAAAATGAAGCCGGATTTGGAAAAACATTAATAGAAAAAGAAGACTGAATAGACTCCATTTTAAAAACTGGTTGTTGAAAACCCGGACGGTACGACACTTCATTACCGTACGTTGCATGGGTTTGATAAGGCTGCCCTATTGTTTGTCTAACAATTTGTTTTCCATGAGTCACTGAATTTCCTGAACTGGATATTGTTTGTCTCTGAATTGATTGAGCATTCATGATTTGACAAGTCAAACCAAGCAAACCAAATACTAAAATAATGTTAACCTTTATTACACACATTAATTGTTTTTTTACATATTTTTAAATAATCTTATAAAAATACAATAAAAATACACGGCAATGCGCTAATAATTGATATCAAACACAGACCTTCAAATTACCATTTAAATGCCAGAAAATCCAATTTAAAACAAAAAAGCCCCACGATCTAATCGCAGGGCTTAAAAACATTAATACAAACTTACTTAATCAACGAAGCTCTTAACGCATAAATCTTTTCAGATATTTTTTTAAACTCTGCTTCTTTTAGGTTTTTAGGGTCTTTAATCACATCAATATCCGCATGGATTTTTTTTAATTCATTATTCAATGCCACACATTCTTTTTTGTCTTTATAATCATTTAAAAGCTCCGTTAAGTTCTTTAAATAAAAACGCTGATCCCATAAGTGCTTATACCCTTTTTCTTTAACAGCTGCATCAGAAGCGCCTTCTGTAATTTTACAGGTTAAATACAAACTCTCTACCCATGAACCGGCAAATACGGCAGAAGCTGTATAAACACGCTCATTGGTTCTTAAATACGAATCGCTTTTTATAAAAATCTCATCTAAAATCGCTAATAAAGAATCTTTGTTCCCTAAATTTTTCTCGGCACGTTTTCCAACCATTTGATCAACTGCACCTTTTAAACCTAATTCATCGGATGTTTTTACAACGGTTTTCATGTATTTCAATACATCTTCGCCTTTGTTATTAACCATAGCATAAGACATATCAATATTATAAATCCCTAAAGCAACAGCTTTTGAAAATTCATTACTTGTACTTAATTGTTTTTTAGCATCAACCAATAAACCATTATTGTAATCAACTCCCCAACCTGATAACTCATTGATGCTTGCAACCGGTGAAGGTATGTTTGCTATAGCGAAATCAAACTTGAACTTTGTTTCTTCATTTACAGTTATTGGAGTTGTATCCTTAACGATTTCAGTTGTTACATCTTCAGCAATTTCTTCAGATTGTTTTTCACCGCATGAAAAAATTAATAATGATAAAGAAATACTGACAGCAAAGAATAGTTTGTTCATTATATAGGTTTTAAAATTTAGACAAAAATAAGAGAGTTCTTTTAATAAACAAGAATTCACAGCATGTCAGTTCCTAAAATAATACATTTTATCAACAAAAAAAGGGACAAATTGCTTTGTCCCTTTTAAAATTACCTGTCCAGATTTCCGTAATCCAATTTCTTACGCTGGATCCAAAGGATTAACTGGCATACAGCAACAAAGAATGGAACATACATCACCACTTTCGGAAAATCATAAAGTGCCAGGATGACCTCCGCTTTGCGCTTTAAACGTTCTGCAATTAAATACATGGCCGGAACCAGTAATAAGGTTAAAAAAGTGGCAAAGCCCAAACCAAAAATCATGGTCCAGCTTAACGGACCCCAGAATACAACATTATCACCGCCAAAATGAATATGAGGCGCGCCATGAGCCAGCAATCCTTCAAAATCAATATTTAAACCAACCGCTAAAGGTATTAAACCCAAAATAGCAGCTGTTGCAGTCAACACAACCGGTGTCATCCTTGTTCTTCCTGCATCAACAATTGCTTCGTATAAACCAACGCCTTTCAAACGTTCTTCTTCTGCAAACTCTACCAGTAAAATACCATTCCTGACCACAATACCGGCTAATGCAACAATACCAATGCCTGTCATAACGATACTCATGTCCATTTTAAAGATGGCTGTTCCTAATAAAACGCCAATAACACTTAAAACAATTTCCGATAAAATAATAATTGGCTTACCAATCGAGTTGAACTGAATCACCAGCACTAATAAAATAATGCCAATTGAGGTCATCATTGCACTTCCTAAAAAAGCGCCTGTCTCTTCCTGTTCTTCCTGCTGGCCAGTAAACTTTACTTCAACAGCACCTGTAGGCCTGTATCCTTTTGCCACCTCTTCCAGTTGTGCAACTACGTTATTCGCGTTAAAACCTTCCAACACGTCAGAAGATAAAGTGATCACCCGTTTGTTTTGCTTCCGCTTAATACCACCATAGGTATTTTCATAACGCACATCACAAAAAGCAGATAATGGAACCGAACGAACCATCCCCATCATATTCATATCACGAAAGGTAATCTTCAGGTTTTTAATCTGTTCAATGTTTGTTCTTTGATCGTAATTATAACGTAACTGAATCGGGTACTCATCATTGGCATCTCTGAACTTACTCGGATTGTCAATACCAAAAACTGCTTTACGTATTTCCATAGCCAACTGTGCTGAAGAAATTCCCTCACGGTTAGCTCGTTCCCTGTCTACATCAAATACAATCTCCGGTTTATTATCCACGAAATCTGTTTTGAGGTCGGCAACACCAGGCACATCTGATTCCTGCAAAAAGCGTTTTAACTGTTGACCATTTTCAACCAACTCTTCAAATTTATCACCCCTGATCTCAATATTAATTGGTTTACCAACCGGTGGGCCTGCCTGTTCCTTATTTACAGTAATTTCGGCACCGGCAATATTCCATTTAGTAGCCTGCATTTCTTTCAGATATTTCATAGAACTTGCTCCATTACGCTCACTAAACTCCACAAAATTGATCGCTATTTTTCCGCGATTTGCATACGAACTTTGATCTTCGTCCTGTGGATCCGTTACACCAATCGTCACGTTTGTGATCATGGAAGAAACAATAGGATTATTTTCTCCGATAATAGCGTTTACTTTTTTCTCCACGATCTTCATCACTTCATTTGTTTTTGATGGATCAGTTCCTTCAGGTAACTTCACATAAACAAATACATTGTTAGGATCACCCTGCGGAAAGAACACCACATTAGGAGAGCGCACCTTCATTAAAAAAATTGAGAACGCAAATAAAACTAATGTATAAACTAATAACATATATGGTCGCTTTAATCCCCACACCAACAAATTGGTATAACCACGCTGAAAAGAAGGCCATGCTTTTGTTTGGAAACTTTCAATAACCTTATATAAAAACAAACGATGAACTATCATAAACAAAGCAAAAAAGATCATCAGGTTACCAAAAGCAATATGCCCCGTGGTGTAGCAAATAACAGCAATAAGAGCATACACTAATAAACGCAACCAGGCTTTTCGGGTGATACGGCCATACTGTTTCAATTCTTCATGATGCGGTTTCATAAAATCAACCGCAAATACAGGGTTAATAATGTATGCCACAAATAAGGAAGCCAGTAATGTAATAATTAATGTGATTGGTAAAAAGAACATGAACTTACCAATAATGCCGGGCCAAAAGGCTAATGGAATAAATGGTGCCAAGGTTGTAATTGTACCACTTAATACTGGTAAAAACACTTCGCCTGCAGCTTTTTTTGCAGCTGTTTTAATTTCCACTTTCCCATTGTCAAAAATCCGATGTGTATTTTCAATCACTACAATGGCATCATCCACCACAATTCCTAATGCTAATAAAAATGCAAACAGAACGATCATATTCATAGAAAAGCCAATGCTCGGCATAAAAATAAATGCAATGAACATGGATAACGGAACAGAAAGGGCAACAAATAAAGCGTTAGTCACACCCATAAAAAACATTAAGATCAGTGTCACTAAAATAAATCCAATGATGATGGTGTTGATCAGGTCGTGAAGCGTTAATTTAGTCTTATCGGATTGATCTGCGGTTATCTTCACCTCAATATTGGAAGGAAACTCAGTTTTCTTTAACTCCTCAATGCTCTCTTTGATTTTATCAGAAGCAGAAATTAAATTCTCTCCTGCTCTCTTGATTACATTTAAAGTAATTACATTTTTTCCTGCAAGACGTGCGTAACTTTCTGTTTCTCTAACAGTATCAACTACCTGAGCAAAATCTTTTAAATACATTCTGGCTCCAGCTTGGGAAGTAATCACTAATTCTTTTAATTCATCAACGGTCTTAAATTCATTTTTAATACTGATGGTTCTTTTGGTTCCATCCATTGGGATTTGTCCGCCACTGATGGTTACGTTTTCAGAACCGATTGCCCGTTCAAGATCTCCCATAGTTAACTGCATGGCCTGCATCTTATACATGTCAAGATTTACCTGAATCTCTCTGTCAGGCGCACCAACCATTTTCACTTCAGTGATCTCTTTCAAACCTTCAATTCTATCTTTCAACTCATCGGCATATTCCTTTAGCTTTTGCAAATCCATATCACCTGCTATGTTAATATACATAATCGGTAATTCAGAAAATGCCAGTTCTTTTACAAATGGTTGTCTTGTTAAACCCGCAGGTAAATCTGATTTTGCTTCATCTACTTTATCTTTAACTGACTGACGGGCTTTATCGATTGTAATATCAGTATTGAACTCTACTGTAATTAACGACACATCCTGCATGGAGTTACTCGTTAATTTTTTAACTCCGGGAATAGATTTTAATTTTTTCTCTAAAGGCTTGGTAATTGTATTCTCAATATTACTTGGAGAGTTGCCAGCATAAACGGTACTAACGAAAAATTTAGGAACTACAATATCCGGAAAACTTTCTTTGGGCAATTTATTATAAGACATAATTCCCCAAATTGAAATAATAATCGTAACGATATAAATCGCCGTTTTATTATCAATAGCCCAACTACTGGGTTTAAATTGTTTGAAATTCATACTTAGTGTTTTAGAATTTATATTTTAGAATTTCGAATAATTATTTTTTGATTTCAATAGCATCGCCTTCGTTTAAACCATCATACCCGGATGTGATCAACAGATCAGAATCAGACAAGCCATCTTTGATCTCCACTTTTCCGCCATATTCTTTTCCAAGAATTATATTACGTTTAACTGCTTTTTTATTTTCAGCAACTAATACATAACGATTCCCTTTCAGGTCTTTTTGGATATAATTTAAAGGAATAGCAATAACAGGCTTTGAAGATCTGTAATCGTTGATATTTAAAATAGCGATCTGATTAGGGTGATACTCTTTTTTATTACCCAGTGCAATTTCAACACCAAAGGTTCTGTTCAGGGTATTAATAGCTCTTGACGAATAACTCACATAAGAAGTTAATGTATCATCAGAATCAGGGAACTTAACCTTGACCTCATCACCTTTATGTACTTTAGAAGCATAGCTTTCTGCCAGATCAGCTTTTAATTTTAAGTTACTGAAATTAATAACCCTGATGGATGGCATGCCGGGAGCCGTTAGCTGGCCCAATTTAATGTCAACAGCATCAACCGTTCCATTGATCGGAGAAATGATTTTGGTCATTCGTACCTGTTCCTGAAAAGTAACAAGCTTCTTCTCCATACTTTCTTTTTGGGTTTTTGCCTGCAGGTATTGTACTTCCGTTCCGATTTTCTGATCCCATAAAGCTTTTTGCTTAGTGTATAATTGATTCACTAAATCTGCATTTGTTTGCAAATCAGAAATACTTTGTTGTAAAGTGCGGGCATCAGTTTCCGCTAAAATCTGTCCTTTACTTACTTCATCGCCAGGTTTAACATTGATCTTAGTAATAGTTCCCGGCATTTCAGAAGACAAGGATACGTTTTCATCTGCATCTACTCTTCCCTGCACATTGATATAACTTTTAAATATTGCAGGTGTAACCGGAGCCGCTTCCACTAACACAAATTTTCTTCCTGAATCTCCTTC
>JANPOX010000316.1:0-3402 GCA_031428235.1 Bacteroidia bacterium
AGTATCCTTAACCTCTATATGGCGTCTGAAAAATTCATAGGCCATTTTGTAATTTTTTAATTTATAATAGGAGAGGGATAAGCTTTCCAATGCATAACTTAAAAATTGATTATATTTTTGTTTTTTACAAATTTCAATTCCTTGTTCATAATACTGAATTGATTTCTCAAAATCTTTTTTAAGGTAGTATAAATCACCTAAATTAATTAATGCCAAGGCCTGATCCTGAAGGATATTGATTTTAGTTGAATACCTTAATGCTTCGAGAAAATTTTTTGCAGATTCCTCAAACTTATTCTGGTTCATATAAATTATACCCATGTTTATTAATGTTGATGGGATACTGCTACTATCGTTAATTTCAATCTTATATTTTAATGAGATGGCATAATTTTCCAATGCTTTAGTATTATCATTAACATTTGCTTTAATAACGCCCAAATTATTATAACTATGGGCAAGCCCTTTTCTGTCACCAATCAATTCGTCTAATGCAATTGATTTACGAAAATATGCTTCAGCTTTATCATACAAGTTTTGTCGCTGATATATTAAACCAATATTATTATTATTAGAAGATAATATCCGTTTACTGAATAAATCTGATTTCTGAACTTTATCATATTCTTCAATCAAACTAACAGATAGCAAAAAAGATTTTAGCGATTGGGCATATTTGCCCTGATAATAATAAACTGTGCCGAGGTTTGAAACAGAGCTAATTTTTCCTGACAGATAATTAATTCTATCCGAAATCTCATACGCTTTCTGTACAATTTTTTCAGCTGAGTCATTATCGGTCGAACTGAAACAATTAAACAGTTTATTTAAAATGTTAACTTTTTGTGTATCTGTGCCTGCCGTATTTAACTTTAAGAATAATGAATCTATTTTTTTTTGTTGGCCTTTCAATAGACTAAAAACAAAAATAAATATGATAACACTATAAAATTTTGTCATGTTTTTTTAAAGTTTTATTCCCACGATACAAATATCATCAACCTGTTCCAAATTACCTTTCCAATCTTCTATGGTTTGATTCAATTCATTAGACTGATTAGATAAAGGTTTTTCATGAATGCGTAAAAGCAATTCATTCAAGTGTTTATTCTTTAATTTTTTTCCTTTTGGTCCGCCAAACTGATCAGCATACCCATCTGTATAGAGATATAATAGATCACCTTTTTCAACATCAATTGTGTGCAACGTGAAGGCATCTGTTTTTTCGCCTTTTCCCACCGGCATTTTATCCTTGCTTAAAACTGATATAGATTTATTTTTTATAAGAATAGGTTGATTATTTGCTGCCGCATATGAAACAGTTTTACTTTCTTTCTCCAAGCAAATGATAATGGCATCCATTCCGTCCTGTTGTCCGTCATTTCCAATACTATCAATTAAACGTTTTCTTACATAATTAAGAATGTCATTTGGTTTATAAATATTCTTTTCCTTGATAGCTTCACTTAAAAAACCCATGTTCAATAAACTCATAAATGCTCCGGGGACACCATGCCCCGTACTATCACAAACAGCGAGAAAAAATTTATTATCATGCTCCGCAGCCCAGTAAAAATCTCCACTGATAATATCTTTTGGTTTAAACAAAACAAAGTGCTCTTCCAAATTCTTTTGTAGAATGTCATCATTAGCCAGTAAAGCATATTGAATGCGTCGGGCATAATTAATACTGTCAATGGTTCCTTTTTGATGTTCTTCAATAATATGCTTTTGGTGTTTAATGTCTTCTGTAGCAAGCGCGATTTTATGTTCCAGTTCTTTTTGTTGTTGCTTCAATTTACGTTCGCGACTCTTGATAAAAAGAAAAATGCCTCCTAGTATTAACGAAAGAGATAATATACGGAACCACCATGTTTGCCAGAAAGGTGGTCGGATTGTAAAGGCATACTCCACTTCGTTACTCCAAAAACCGGCACTACTCATGGCTTTAACTCTAAAAACATATGAACCAGGTGGGAGATTCCCATAAGGAGCTGATGTTCTGCTGGTGATAGCACTCCAGTTTTCATCTATACCATCAAGTTTATACTGGTACTTTACTTTCTTTGGTTGTTTTTGTGTAATACCCGTAAAATTAAAAGTAAGATAATTATTATTGTAATTAAGATTCAGGTTAACCGGTAAATGATTCCATGCTGTTACGCTGCTAAAGGTAAATCGACTTATTTTAACACCATTCCCTAAAGTCAAAATGGTATCTTTATTGTTTTCCAGGCTCAACCATGAAACAGTTTCATTGTATAATTCCAGTCCTGTTAATTGAACATTAGGGGCTGTCGTATCTTCTGTTTCTCCCTCCGGATGATAGATAGTGAGTCGGTCATTGGTTCCTATCCATATAGCGCCATTATTGGCTTCATAAATGGAATTTGTAAAGCATCCTATTCCTGTAAAACCATCATCATAAGAAAAGGTTTTAAAGAAAACATCACCCTCCTTAAAGTTATTTGTTTTAATTTTATGTAGAAGTGGCGTTATTTTATTTTTCGGTAATTTGCTTAATCCGAAACGGGTACCAAACCATAAATTCTGTGATTTATCTTCTAACAACGACATTACAACGTTACTTGATAATCCTTCTTTTTCTGTTATGTTTACAAATGATTTTCCATTATACTTTGTAACACCACCTCCATATGTTCCGAACCAGATATTCCCGGCATGATCTTTCAGCATTGACATCACAATATTATTACCAATACCATCCTTTTCTTTAAAATGCGTAAATACTTTTCCGTCATATTTAGTTACACCTCCGCCATATGTTCCAAACCAAAAATTTCCTTGTATGTCTTCTAACATTGTTCTTACATCTGTATTAGACATGCCTTGTTCGACAGAGTAATTTGTGAATGAGGCATGGTACTGTATGTTACCATTATATTTTGATACACCTCCACCGTTAGTTGCAAACCATAAATTGCCAACCCTGTCTTCATAAATATACCTTACATCATTATTAGCAAGCCCATCTGCCTCTGTAAAGTGTGTAAATATTTTTCCATCGAATCTGCAAGCACCGCCACCGGTTGCAAACCAAATATTCCCTGTTTTATCAATTAAAGAATTCCAAACCATATCATTTGACAAACCTTCTTTTTCAGAATAATGGGAAAAAGACTTCGCGTCATATTTAGTTATACCTGTTCCGTAATTGCTTAACCAGGTATTACCTGTTTTATCCTGCAGGGTTGAGAATATAATATTGTTAGATAAGCCTTCATTTTCTTTAAAATGAGAAAATAATTTGCCAGTATATTTCACCACACCCCCTCCGTGTGAACTGAACCAAAGATTTCCGCTTTTATCTTCAAGAATGCTTTTTACAATGTTATTAGGCAAACCCTGCTGATCTGAAAAATTTGTAAAAGTTTTTCCGTC
>JANPOX010000317.1:0-5368 GCA_031428235.1 Bacteroidia bacterium
TTTATTAACCTATACATTGTAAAAGGAGACTTTGTTGAAGTTTACTACAATTGGCACTCAAACGATATTGAAGATATAGAAATCTTAGATCCAAACGCCGAGCGCCTCCACTTATTTACAGCTTTAGTAGATCTGTCCGATTTGGATTGCACACTTTAGTTTTAATTCTCTCAACAACAGGGCCACTGAATTACGAACAGTATTTCAATTTTAATAAACGGAAATTTACAGCGAGTTTCATTCAACAAAAACTTGCTGGAACTCACTTCATTTGTATAGCAATGTTTTTAAATTTATAACTGCGTCAAGTAGACATCGTAGAGCAATGTAACTCAGAATTTTTTATTAATTTGAAGTATTTATTACCACGTTTTAACTTACACCAACTTTCCCAAATCACCTTGAACTGCCTTTGGAGTACAAAAATTAGGTTTAATCAAACAAATTAAATAGTAACTTTTTTTCATTGTAATTTTGTACAACACCAATTCTCAAAACGTTATGACACATCGCATTCCTTTCAGACTCATTGTCTCCGTTATTGCCGGTATTGCTACCACCATGATTCTTATGATGATAACAAATTTTATATTAAACATCTTTGGTGAGCATCCTCCCTTGTTTAAACCTATGCTGGATGACGGTCAGGTTCAGTTCGATTTAGTATATCATAGTATATATGCCATCATCGGGGCCTTTGTGACGGCCAAAATTGCTAAAAACCAATCCCGGAAAGCAGTGTTAATACTCGGTACCAAAGAGTTGTTTATGTGGGTTATCGGAATGTTCCTATTATATGATTATGCACCTACCTGGTATAATGTTACAAAGGCATTACTAGGTGTGCCATTGGCATGGATAGGCGGCAGACTATATGAGTACTATAAAAAAAGAAGATCGCTTGTACTGGCCAAACGTTTTTCGGCAACGTAAACCTGTGTTAAATTTTTGATGTGTAGCAGTGCCGCAGCATTGCAAATGCAGCGGAGCGGAAGATTATCTATTACTCCCCATAAATTTCCTTACTATCGGGTATAGTAAAAGGTTTGTCAAAAAATTCGTGTAAAATGCTTAAAAACATGGTTTGTTTTTCCCAGCAAGCACCGTGTGTAGTACCTGGTAAAATGCAGAGCTGAGAGTTTGGAATATGTTGAAATAATTTCAAACTATGCTCTGGTCGTATCATATCTCTATCGCCTTGCATAATTAAAACCGGTGCTTTAATTTTTTTAAGTTCAGTGTATGGTACATTTGGGTAGTCTAACATCATGCGATTTAGCTTTACCTCTTTAGGATCTTTACTTTTTTCGCAAATATGCTGCGTTGCTATGATATCCCATTTAAAAATGGCCATACTATCGGGCTGCATGTTTGAACCAAATGCTAACACTTTTTTTACTTTTTTAGGATAATCTTTGGCTAGCAATATGCCTAATATTGCACCATCACTTTGTCCCCAAATATAAGTGGAATCAATGTGCAGCTGAGTTAATAGTTCGTTAATATCACTAGCCATCTTATCATAGGTAAGCGGTTCGTTGGTATCAGTAGAATTTCCTTGTGCGCGGCTGTCGATAGCAATTACCTGATAGTGTTTTATTAAGTCGGGATAAAAAGGGGATGCATTTTCAATAGAACCGCCATTACCGTGTAATACCAACAGAGGCTGACCTTTACCGTATATTTCGTAATATAATTTAATGCCATTTATTTCTGCAAAATGTCCAGTTTCTTTGTTATGACCGTATGCAATAATACCGCTGCCTTCAATCATTAAACAGTGATTGGTGTTTTGGGTAGTTATGCTTTTCTTAAAATGAGTATTGATACCATAATCACTTATAAAAATGCCAGCCTGCAAATCGTCATTATTTTTTTCGAAATTGTTTGCGTAAAGAGGAGTCCAGTTGTTGGACGAATTTTCAATTTCAAATAGTAAATCATCATAATAAAATTTACCATTTAATTCACATAAAGCACCCATAACAGCGTACTCGCTTTTTTCGTTTATTTTTCCCTCAATGCTTACCTCTTTCCATTCAACTGACCGAATGGGGCGTTTCTGCATATTATCAAAAAAATTATAGCCAGTGGTCATGTCTATTCTCACCCAAAGTCGTGCGGCGGCGCTATCGGTTGCGACACTTGTTTTTATTTTTGCTTTAAACCTAAAGTTTTTCCCGATGTATGGCTTAACATCAATTTTTTTGGAATAGGAAGCCCAATTTCCCTGCGCTTGTATCGAATAACTGATGTTAATCAAAACCAAGCAAGCAATGAACTTACATGTATATTTTTTAAAGCGTGTCATATTAATGTGTGTTACTCAATTTAAATTATTTCAATTCCTTTCATAAAACTCCAACAAACACACCAACAACCTTTAATTCAATCGCCTCTTCCTCATTCAAAATAATATCTTCGAAATCATTAGATGTAGACAAAGGCTTTAAAGTGATGGATTGATGACTCCATTTGCCGTTACCTACATTCTTTTTGCTATGATATTCTTTAACTGTGTATCGTGAACAGGAATCCTCCTGAGTGTTAGTGTGTTCAACCAAAACAATTTTGCCGTTTCTTGAGCCACCTAGATCTTTTTTAAAAAGACATAGAGAACCGTTAGGAATAACTTTATTCATGGATTCCCCTATGACTGTGCAGGCAAATAATTCATTGGATGGCTGATACTGTTTTGGTAACTCTATCCATTTAACATCAGTTACATTTTGTAATTCGCTGAAATTTCCGGCAGCTGCTATTAAATCATAAACAGGTATACTGTTTACAAATGGAACGACTTTAGAAGCGGCCAGATAATTTGCAAGTTTCTCTGTTTTAAATTTAGTAATGTATTTTGCCAAGTATTCTTTCAGATTTGGATCGCACACATACACATACGTACCTTTTATGCCACGGAGCATTATTGTTTTGTAGATGTTTATGATGAAATTTTTTAGATGGGCTGGATCAGTAATAGATTGTTTTCCGTTTTTGTCAAAGTAATTGTCTTTTATAATTACTATTTCATCTTTTATTTTATCATAGGTGATTTCGTTTCCAAAAATGATCCCTGCATAATTAAGGTCATATCCCTGCGTAGTATGAATACATCCAACCTCATTAACCGAATCTTCTGAATTTACCCAGTCAATAGCAACTTTGTTCCATCTTAGTTCAGTACTATCTATTTTTATATCAAACTTGTTTTTGTCTTTATTGGAAACCCATTCCCAGGAATATCCCGCAATTAATCTTGATAATCCATATTCTTCATTCCTGGTTTTTATTTCACTTACCAAGTCTTCAATAGAGTCGAACAAAACAAAACCATATTCCTGTGAATTATAAATTGTTTGCTTCGGGCCTAACTTGCAATTCAACAGTTTATCGATATATTGGACATAGTCGTTACCACCTTTTACACGGAATTGAGATTTTAAATATTCTATTTTGGTTGATTTATTTATTTTTAATTTATCGAAATCTTCCTTCTTAACATCCGAGGGTTTAATAGATTGATTCTCGTCGTAAAATAAAATGGAGTTTTTGGATTGTTTGATGATCCAATCCAATTCACTGCAATTGTCTTTATTCAATCCTAATCTAGCACATACAATATCAAATGCACCATAATAAGCCCCTAGGTTGACTCTTCTTCTTAAACGGTGAGATTCATCTACAATAACAATGTCAAATTTCTCTTTTGCTATTTCCGCAGGACCAATAACCATATTGGCACTCAGGCCTTTTATATTTTTAAATACTTTTTTTAATGTATTTCTAAAAGAAGACATGGGAATCACCAATGCCATTTTTGGAAATGGGTATTTCCACCTTAATTGTGTAACCAGTTCTATAAACTCCTGTTCTTCATCTCCAAACTCTTTAAAATTAAAATCATCATTGCTTGAATTAAGTAATTTGAATAAAAAAACAGCTAAAATGGTTTTACCTGTTCCAGCACCTCCTTCAATGATAATATTCTTGAAATCCTGATTTAATAGGCTTTTAATAATCACTAATAAACCATTTTTCTGTTCAGATGTCAAACTCTTATAGGGAGAGTATTTAAACAGATCAGAATTATTAATATATTCAATTGAGTGCTTAGTAACTCCTTCAGATCGAAGCTTGTTCCATAAAGATGTAAAGATGTCCCAATAGACTTCTTTCTTTTGATAATAATTATGATTGGCTAATCCAACATTGGCATTCAATAATTTATATTGTCCATCGCCGGAAATATATTTTATCAAGTTTGATTCTAGATCAAGAGTAGCTGATTTATTAAATTTCTCACTGGTAATTAAATGAACAGCCGTAAGCTTGTTTTTAGCATTGTTTTTCAAATGTGTATTTAAACGGGCATAGGTGTCAGTAGTTTCTCCAATGTATGCTTCTTTGATATTTCCATCACTTAATATATAAACTACAGGCCACAGATTTTTCGCATAATGAATATTCTGAAATTCACTAAACATGGTGGAATTAAAATCATAACGATTGACTACAAAGTCTGTATTTAACTTCATAACTCGTTATATTTCTTAGCAGAGCCTTTGGCCTTATCAATGGGATATTTTTCTCCGTTACGCTTAATTTTATCAAATACAATTTGTTTTACATTTAATCCCTGTTTCTCTGCAAGTAAAAAAGCATAGGCAAAAACGTCCGCCAGTTCCTCTTTTATTTTTTCTTTATCTACGGCATCACTATCCTTTAGATCTTTCCAAAGAAATAATTCGTTTAACTCAGCTGCTTCAATTGAAATAGCCACAGCTAAATTTTTGGTATCATGAAACTGCGACCAGTCACGGTCATTTCTGAATTTCACTAATTCATTTATTATTTCCTGTATATCACTCATATCCAATAATGCTTCTTCCAAAAATAAGCTTTACTGTGAATTGTGCAACATATTATTATGACTATTTATTCTCTTAAAAATCCTGTCTAGATTTGTATTTTACAACCAAAATCCTATATTTATTCTTGTTTTAAACCCCGACACCATGCAATCCAAAACCACCAATGTTAAAGATTATTTAAAGGAGCTTCCAGCAGAGCGGGTTCAGGCCTTTACTAAATTACGCGATACCATCCTCAAAAATATTCCCAAGGGTTTTGAAGAGTGTATGACTTACGGTATGATCAGTTACGTGGTGCCTCACAAAACCTACCCCGCCGGTTATCATTGTGATCCTTCTTTACCCCTGGGCTTCATAAGTATTGCCAACCAAAAGAATTTTATCGCCCTTTACCACATGGGCATATACTGTGATCCAAAATTACTCAACTGGTTTGTTACCGAATATCCAAAACATAGTAAAACAAAATTAGATATGGGAAAAAGTTGCATTCGGTT
>JANPOX010000318.1:0-9687 GCA_031428235.1 Bacteroidia bacterium
GGCGTATCCGGACGAGCAAAGTAGTTCATTAATTTTACGCCCGCTTCAAAACCTCCTTTTACTTCAAAAGAAATTACAGCCCCACCATTGCGCATTTGTTTATTGCAAATTTCATGTTGAGGGTGGGACAATAAACCAGGATACCAGACCCTTTCAATTTTAGAATGATTCTCTAAAAACTCAGCAATCATGGCAGCAGTTTTGCATTGGTGCTCCATGCGTACTCCCATTTCCTGGATGGTTAAACTATTCAACCAACTATCAAAAGGCGAAGGTGTTGGTCCAAAATCTTTATAAACCGGAAACACTTCTTTACTGAAAAACTCATAGGGCCCCAGCGCAGCTCCAGCAATAGATGTTGAATGACCACTCACATATTTTGTAAGCGAATGAACCACCACATCTGCTCCTAACCGAAAAGGCTGCTGCAAATAGGGTGAACAAAAGGTATTGTCAACGATCAGCATTGCTTCATGTGCTTCTGTGAATTTGGAGATCGCTTCAATGTCACACAACTGCAACGTTGGATTATCCGGTGTTTCAATCAGCACCGCACAAATGTGTGGATGTGCATTTAAAGTATCTTTTATGTTTTTTGGATCTGTTACGTCTACAAAGTAAACATCGATTCCAAAGCGCTTGTGAAGGAACCGCATGAGAGAATCTGTGCAACCATAAACATTGCCAACAATAATTCCATCACCGGGTTGTATAAATCCCATGATTACTGTAGAGATCGCCGCCATGCCCGAAGAGAAAACCAAGGAAGCAATAGTAGGTGTCTTTTCATCAGCACCTAAAGCATTTTCAATGATGTGTTGGCATTCCAGTTGGAACAATACTTTTTCAAGGTATTCGGTATTTGGATTTCCAAGTCGTGTATAAATTCTTGCAAAGGGTTTTTCACCGGTAGGTGAATTGCCAATAAAGCGTGATGCGCCATCTGCTACATTCTTAAATTTAAAAGTAGATTGTTGGTGAATATTAGGTAAACCGGTCCCTGCACAAATCGCATTAAATTTATCTGCATTTAATTGCTTTTCAGACGCGATAGCGTATTTATGTTTACGTTCCATCCACTCCTTCCACCAGTAAAATCTTTCTTTCATTTTTGTTAGTTTAAATCTCAGTCAATTAAACTGAAATTTACACACTAACAAAACGACTTTACTTACATGATTCCTTTCATTTAATCAGCACCCCTTTTTTATTGATGATAGGAACTGTTACAAAATTCTCCTCAACAATTGTTTCAGGTAAAAAAATAAACTGTTTGTCCAATAATTGATCGTTTAATGTGAAGCTGATCCAATATTCATTACTTAACCCAAAAACTTCTTTTTGAATAGGTTCTATTTGAATATAATCGTGCTGCTTGATCACTTCAAAAAAATGACGCAGCGTACTTGTCTTTTTCTTTTCCTCATTGATCATCCCGTAGCCGGTTGATGTGACCAAAACATTTTTAATATCTGTCGTTTTTAGATTGATCAGGTAAACAGAATATTCTTCCAATCCAGGGATTTCCTGCACTACAGCCACCGCTACATCTTCTACTTCAGGGAATACTATGTCTTTTATCATTTCTACTTCTAAACTATTTTTGATTACGAATTATATACGAATGTACGAATCTGTATATAACTGGCTGGAAGGCTAGATTCGTATTGATTCGTAATCTTCTTTTCTAAACTAACTTGATCAAATAATTTTCTTTCTTGCCTTTGCTTACTAATAAATATTTTCCGCTATTAAAGGCATCCGGATTTATAATGGTATTCACATCAGAGACTTTTGTTTTATTGATGCTCACTGCATTTCCTGTAACCATTTTACGCGCTTCAGTTTTGCTTGGAAATACAGCCGCTTTATCCACTAATAAATCAATAAGGTTAATGCCATTTGATAAATCTGTTTTATTTATTTCAAACGTATCAATTCCTCCCAACATTTTTTCAAAGGCATCGGCATTTAACTGCGCTAAATCTTCCGCTTTAGATTTGAATAAGAATTCGGCAGTTTCAATGGCCTGAGAATAATCAGTTTCATTGTGCACACGTATCGTAATTTCCTTTGCTAATGCTTTTTGGATAAAGCGTTCATGTGGAGCAGTCGCATGTTGAATTTCTAGAGCTTCTATCTCAGTTTGATTTAATAAAGTAAAAATGCGGATATAAGATTTCGCATCATCATCACTCACATTTAACCAGAACTGGTAAAATTTATATGGAGAAGTTTTGTTCCTGTCTAACCAAATATTTCCACTTTCCGATTTGCCGAATTTTGTACCGTCTGATTTTTTTATTAATTGAGTGGTTAAAGCAAAAGCTTCGCCACTGGCTTTACGTCGGATAAATTCAGTCCCGGTGGTTATATTTCCCCACTGATCAGAACCGCCCATCTGGATTTTACAATTTTTCTCTTTCCATAAATGGTAAAAATCATAACCCTGTATGAGCTGGTAGCTAAACTCTGTAAATGACATTCCTGTATCACCATTGATACGGTTCTTAACAGAATCTTTAGCCATCATGTAATTTACTGTAATATGTTTTCCGGCATCACGGATAAAATCCAGGAAAGAGTAATTCTTAAACCAATCGTAATTATTTACCAATTCGGCACTGTTCTCTCCACAATTAAAATCTAAAAATTGGCTTAATTGTTTTTTGATCCCTTCTACATTTTTATTCAGAGTATCTGCATCGAGTAAATTTCGTTCGGCTGATTTACCACTTGGGTCGCCTACCATTCCGGTAGCACCACCGATCAAAGCCAATGGCTTATGGCCGGCTAACTGGAAACGCAAAAGCGTCATGATTTGTGCTAAGCTCCCAACATGCAAACTATCTGCCGTGGGATCAAAACCAATATAACCTGTAACAGTTTCTTTATTCAATAATTCTTCTGTACCTGGCATAACATCATGCAGGATTCCGCGCCACTTTAACTCTTCTATAAAATTTGTTTTCATCTTAAAATATGAGCTCAAAAATAGAAATAATAAGTGGATTTGTCCATTTTTTTAACCACATAGACACATAGCTTAATTGATTTAAATAAAGGTATTGATAGTAAACAAAGCAAATTGAAGCCTTGGTTCAATTCTATAATATCCTACACCTTTTGTAAGTAATGTATTTCTATGTCACTATGTGGTTAAGCCCTCTAACAAGCTCAATAAAATATTTTAAGAAAACTATGCGGTTAAAAACTCCTTTATCAATTTACACATAGCTGGAACAGCTTCTAAATTAAGGGTATGCCCGGCGTTAGGAATTACTTCCAGTTTACTGCCAGGGATTGCAGCAGCAACTTCCTTTGCCATATGCACCGGAAACAAAGCATCCTTCTCGCCCTGAATCACTAAAGTTGGCAAATTGATTTTCTTCAGTTCGGAGCGGTAATCACCCCGTTCTTTAGTTGCCTGCATCAGTTTAAACAAAGCCTGCTTATCATCATTAGCTTCCTGTCGCGCTTGTTTCATCAGGTCAATAGGAAATAAAGGATTCTTAAAATAACCTTCGCTTAAAACCGATGGCAACATGATGTCCAGCATCAAACCATAACCACCATATTCTAACGCGCGCCACCACGATAATTCAATAGCTTCGTAATAGGGGGTTTTATGAGCAAAGGTTGAAAGTAATATTAATTTGGAAATACGTTTTCCATGGTTAACAGCTAGATGCTGTGCTACCAAACTACCATACGATAAACCGGCAATAATCACTTTATCGATCATTAAATGATCCATTACTTTAATTACATCTTCGGCATGTGTGTCAAAGTTTCTCCACTCCGCATTTTTTTCACTTTGTCCCTGAAAAATAAAATCGATCATTACAATTCTATAATCATTTTTAAAAGCGGGCGTTGTCAACGACCAGGCAATGGTAGTTTGTGAAAGTCCGTTTAAAAATACAATGGTCTCTTTCGCGTTTTCATTTCCCTGCACTTCAAAATACAGATTAAGGTTATCAGTTGTTTTGCAAATCATATTACAAAGTTAACAGTTTTTATTGTCATGCTGAACTTGTTTCAGCATCTCAGTTTTAAACGTTAGGAGTTGAGACCCTGAATCAAGTTCAGGGTGACTTAAACATTTTAAAACTGCGCTCGAAGTGACATACTCAGGCTGATTCATAAAAAAAGCTGCCCTTTTGAGGCAGCTAATAAGATCTATATAATTGTTTTCCTTAATCAGGCAATTGCTTTTTCACCTACGACTACTACTTCTTTCATTGTATGAGGTTCTGAAGATTCTACAAGCATATTGTTAATCTTCTCAAGTGCATTTTTGAATTCGCTGGTTTCGCGCCATTTTTGAATGTTGTTTTCACTCACCCATTGCCCCAATGATATAAACCTTGATGGATCTTTGGCATCCTGCAAGAGTCTGGCAGAACCGCCATCCATGTTCGCGAAAGTCCATTGTGCCATTTCTTTCCAGGCATTAATGAATTCCTGTTCTTTTCCTTTTTTTACATTCCATATTCCGGTTGTAAATGATTGATTTAAGTTTTCCATTTTGAATGTTTTTAAGTATTTAATTACCTAAGAGATTTGTCTCTTATTATGAATTTGTTGTCAAATTTCATACATAACATTCTAATACACTTACAGTAATCAACTAAAGATATTTCAAAATTCCTTTATCATCTTCTACATTTAATTCAACTTCTTTTCCAAAATAAATAGCCCTATTATCGTCAATATGCCCTGCGGGAAAATCAAAGCATACAGGGTAATTATATTCCTTCACCGCATCCAGAATAATTTCTTCAGGTAGTTTTCCAAACGGAATGGCATTGTCTTTCATGTCTGTCATTCCCCCTATCACTAAGCCCTTCAAATGTTTCAGTTTGCCCGATAATTTTAATTGCATCATCATCCTGTCTATGTGATAGAGGTACTCATCCAGGTCTTCAAGAAATAAAATTTTATTTTTCGTGTCCAGATCATAAGGTGTTCCTGATAAAGAATAGATTAGTGATAAATTTCCCCCAACTAATTGTCCTTTTCCTTTTCCCGAAACATTAGAATAATTTTCTTCTGTTTTGATTTTATCTAGTTTTCCAAACAGCGCGTTCATCATACTTTCGGTTGCTACCTTACTCTTATCAAAATTCAATGGCATGGTGGAATGTAACGTAGCAATTCCTTGCTGATGTATGGCATTATGCAAAACAGTGACATCACTGTAACCAACCATCCATTTTGGATAATTTTTAAATTCAGTAAAATCAACACGGTCAATTAACCTAACGGTTCCGTATCCACCCCGTGCAATAATAATTGCATTAATTTCCGGATCGTTTAAGGCCCATTGCAGATCTTCGACCCTTTGTTCATCCGTTCCTGCGTATTGATTTTTGGAAGCGAATAAATTTTTTCCTAACGCAACAGAAAGGCCATAACTTTCAAAAAAAGTTATGGCCGGTTGTATCTCTTCTGCACTTACTTTGCGCGCCGTAGCAATAATAGCTACCTTATCTCCTTTTTTTAAATAAGAAGGCTGGATCATTATTTTTTGCGATTAGTTTTTTTTACGCTCTTTTTTGGTGCAACTTTCTTAATAGCTTTTTTAACTGCTGACTTTTTTGCAACAGCTTTTTTGACAGCTTTTTTAGGTGAGGCTTTTTTATTTGCTTTTTTTGCAGCCTTTTTTGGTGCAGCTTTCTTTGCTTTTGCTTTCTTTAGGTTTGCTTCCTTTTTTTTGTCCGCTTCTTTTTTCTTTACATCAGCAATTTTTTTCTTAGCAACTTTAGCCGCTAAACGCTTATCTGAAGCCACTTTTTCTTTAGCCTGCATTTTAGCATGAAACTCAATGTTTTTCAATTGTGCTTTATATTTTTCAAAAACAGGTTCGCCTTCCACATGCACATGAAACCATGATTCACCGTTCTTAATACGGTACAAATTCATTTCAGCAATACCATATTTAGCCGCTAATTGTTTAAAGGTTAATTTTCGTTTAGGATTCCAGATTTCATTTTTTAACTGAATCACCTTTTTTTCATTCAATTTTTTAGACATCGCTCCTGAATAAACTTTATGTGCAGCTGAGGCTAAAACATAAGGACTTTTTTTACTGTGTTCAACTTGTTCTTCTTTTGTAGCCCATTTTAAATTAGAAGGATTGTTATTTGCTTTATTATAATCCAAATGCAATACATATTTATATTTAGGACTCGGTTTCTTTAAAAAAGTGTAAGCTACTGCATGATGTGCAAATAAAGCTTTTGTTTTATTTTCCACATGTATGGTAACCATTGGGAAACCACCATTCAAATGCTGTTTTAAAACGAATAAATCATCGATCTTAGAGTCGTATGAAGCTAAGCGCGCTTTATTAGATACTGCATATTTTTTACTTGATTTCTCTTTTATGTGAGTAACCGGTTTCCAGATTTCTTTGTCATTTACTGCCATGGGATTTTGATTTTTAATGAATAAAGTTTATGTTATCTTTACACAATTTTACACTATTTTAGTTATTTAATAAACACTATGTCAGCTACTTATAAACGTACCCTTGTTACTTCAGCTTTACCTTATGCAAATGGCCCTGTTCATATTGGTCATTTAGCGGGCTGCTATTTGCCGTCTGATATCTTTGTAAGGTATAAAAGAAGCAAAGGCGAGGACGTTATATTTATATGTGGAAGCGATGAACATGGTGTTCCTATTACAATTAAAGCTAAAAAAGAAGGCATTACTCCCCAGGATGTGGTTAATAAATACCATAAAATGATGGGGGATTCCTTTAAAGAATTTGGAATTTCCTTTGATATCTATTCCCGTACTTCTAATAAGATTCATCACGAAACTGCCTCTGATTTTTTTAAAGTACTTTATGATAAAGGAGGTTTTACCGAAGAAATTACTGAACAATATTATGATGAGGAGGCAAAACAGTTTTTAGCAGACCGTTATATAACAGGTATCTGCCCAAAATGTGCTAACCCTAATGCTTATGGCGACCAGTGTGAAAAATGCGGAAGCACGCTAAGTGCTACCGAACTAATTGACGCCAAATCAACCTTGAGCGGCAGCAAACCAGTTTTAAAAGAAACCAAGAACTGGTTTTTACCTTTGGATAAATTGCAACCAAAAATACAAGCTTACCTCGACAAGCATAAAGACTGGAAAACAAATGTTTATGGTCAGTGTAAAAGCTGGCTGGATAGTGGTGACGGATTACAACCAAGAGCTATGACCCGTGATTTGGATTGGGGCGTGCCTGTTCCCGTAAAAGGTGCTGAAGGAAAAGTATTATATGTTTGGTTTGATGCACCAATTGGTTACATTTCAGCAACTAAAGAATTAAGACCTAAAGACTGGGAGCTATACTGGAAAGATAAAGAAACGCGTTTGATCCATTTTATAGGAAAAGATAATATTGTTTTTCACTGCATTATTTTTCCGGCTATGCTCATGGAACATGGGGAATTTATTTTACCGGACAATGTGCCGGCCAATGAATTTTTGAACTTAGAAGGCGATAAAATCTCCACTTCCCGTAACTGGGCAGTGTGGCTTCATGAATATTTAATTGACTTTAAAGATAAGCAGGACGTTTTGCGTTACACATTATGTTCTAATGCTCCTGAAACTAAGGATAATGATTTTACATGGGCCGATTTTCAAACCAAAAACAATAGTGAACTAGTTGCTATACTGGGAAATTTTGTAAACCGCACGCTTGTATTAACACATAAGTATTATAACGGTTCTGTGCCTTCCGGAGAAACCTATACAAAGGAAGATTTATTAGTACTTGAACAATTGGCTGCATTTCCTGATAAAATAGCAGCAGCCATTGAACAATTTAAATTCAGGGAAGCCTTAGCTGAAATGATGAATCTGGCTCGTTTAGGAAATAAATACCTGGCCGAAACAGAACCCTGGAAATTAATTAAAACAGATGAAGAACGCGTAAAAACCATTATGAACATTGCCCTGCAGATCACCTGCAATTTGGCTATTGTTTGTGAACCCTTTATTCCGTTTACTTCAAAAAAATTATTTGCGATGTTGAATATGCCTATTTTAAAATGGCACGCGGCAAAACAAACTTCTAACATGGCTGCGGGTCATGTAATTAATAAAGATGAATTGTTGTTCTCTAAAATTGAAGATACAGATATACAATTGCAGATTGAAAAGCTACATACCAGTAAACAAAACAATGCTTTGACTACCTCTGTAGTTATTTCACCGGCCAAAGCCGAAACCAGTTTTGATGATTTTTCTAAAATGGATATCCGCACCGGAACTATTTTAGAAGCAGAACGTGTGCCGAAAACCGATAAACTATTAAAACTGAAAATTGATACCGGTATTGATGTTCGTACGGTTGTGAGCGGCATTGCTGAATGGTATAAACCCGAAGATATTATAGGGCTGCAGGTTTGTATTTTAGTGAACCTGGCGCCACGCAAAATTAAAGGTATTGAGAGCCAGGGTATGATATTGATGGCATCAGACAACAAAGGAGAGTTAAGTTTTGTGACTTCCACCAAGCCGGGTTTTAATAACGGCGCTGAAGTTAAATAACCTAATGCATCAAGATCATCATACTATTTGCAAGTGTAAGCAATATGTAATTTTTAATATGAGGAACCAACGAGCGATTTTTTCTTTTTTAAAAAAAATGGTAAGCCTTCTCTTTCTTTGCTTTAATTTAATTTCCTTCGCGCAGGAAGAAAATCCAACCAAACGAAAATTTGATAATTATAAAGCAGATTCTTCATACCAAAACTATAATAATTTACGGTTTTCTGTAGCAAAAGCACAAATCAATTTATTAAAAAAAGGGGGTGCATTATTTGTTCGGTTAAAAACAAATTCGCTCACGATTTCAAAACTTAAAGAGGCCGGAAACATGGATATGGCAATCCATCTTGAAAGAGAGACAAAACTAGCCAATAAAATTATTGTAGCTTCTTATTTGCAGGAGCTCACCTTTTGTCCGGTTTACTTTTTTTACTCAAATACTTCTGACTCTGTCAAACATAAAAAGCTTGAAGGCATTTTTGTTGATTCAAATTTAGAAGTTAATCCCGCAATTATATGTAATGCCCCATTTTATTTAATCGCAGAAAGCGGAAAGGTTTATAATTCCTCGTTAGGAATTGTGCCAGAATCAGGTGCTGCCAAGGCAATAGAACATGGTACCCCAACCAGGGAAGTAGAGATTATTGTTAAAAACCGCTACTTTATTCAATTACATAAACCATTCCCGTATTTTCAAATTCACCGAAGTTTTAATCCGCCAATTATGCCCTCATTATACGGTGCAAGTATTGATATTGAAGCCCTTCATTTAGAAATAAAAAAAATGTTGAGTAACTCTCCAGAGGCAAAACAAATAATTGGCTTGCAGGGTTGCGTCAGGGCTTTTAATGAAAGGCTATATAATTTTTATGATGAAAACAAAGATTATGTTATTTCATCTAACCTGATGCAGTTTGTTTATTAGACCTCACTAAAAAACTAACAATCGTTGTTAAATTTTAATCAGTAAGAACACAATTTCCTATTACAAAAAGAAATAAAAATCTGTATATTAGTCTCGTAATCAAAAAAATAATTTTTTTATTTATGTCTGCTGCTAACCACATAAATGTATTATATGTTGATGATGAATTGGATAATTTAAAATCCTTTGCCGCAACATTC
>JANPOX010000319.1:0-2174 GCA_031428235.1 Bacteroidia bacterium
GAGCATTTACATCCAACTTATACATTAAAAACGTATTAATAAAAATACCACACAATGCAATGACTGGCAATGCAGGAACTTTAAAACCACGTTTCAAATTTGGTTGTTTCACTCTTAATAACCATACTGCAATACATACCATTGTAAAAGCAAATAAAGTTCCAAAACTAGTCATATCAGCTAAAGTACTGATTGGCGTAAATCCTGCAACTAATGCAATTGTTATTCCCAAAAACATTGTATTCTTATATGGAGTTTTTTTCACTGGATGTAGTTCTGAAAAGAATTTTGGAATTAATCCGTCTTTAGACATTCCTAAAAATATACGGGACTGTCCTAACATCATAACCATCAAAACAGAAATTAAGCCTACGGTTGCTGCAATGGTAATAATAAAAACTGCCCACGGCATTCCTGCTATTTCAAAAGCCATTGCTACAGGCGCTTTTATGGCATTTGGATATTGTCCCATCGGATCAAAGTCTTTATAGTTCATCATTCCTGTTAATACCAATGAAACAGCTATATATAATATTGTACAAACCATTAATGAAGTAATAATCGCAAAAGGAACATCTTTCTTAGGATTGATGGCTTCACCTGCCTGGGTAGAAACAGCATCAAATCCAACATAAGCAAAAAATATGGCTGCTGCTCCTGACACTATTCCGTTCCAACCATAAACTAAACGATCTTTTCCATGATCTAAAATTGTCGTTTCTTCAGGGATAAATGGAACCCAGTTTGCAGTATTAATACAAAAAGCGCCTACTATAATTACAAATAGAACAGCGGCTATTTTTATAATAACAATTACATTATTTGCTTTCGCGGCTTCCTTAGTTCCTCTAACCAATAAAGCTGTCACTAACAATACAATTATCGTTGCAGGTAAATTCATAGAAAACCCACTACCTGTATAACTCCCAGGATCCTGGGTTAAAAAATCGGGTAAATGAATATTAAATAATCCCAGGAATTTATTAAAATATCCACTCCAGCTAACTGCAACCGTCATTGATCCCATTGCGTACTCTAAAACTAAACCCCAACCAATTATCCATGCAAACATTTCTCCGATAGTACCATAAGCATAAGCATAAGCCGATCCCTCTACAGGAATCATACTTGCAAATTCACTATAACACAATGCTGCAAAAACGCATGCAATTCCCGCAATAACAAATGATAGTGCTAAGGCTGGCCCCGCGTGAAAATATGCTCCAGTACCGGTAAGGACAAATATTCCTCCACCAATAATTGCACCGATTCCTATGGCTGTTAAACTCCATTTACCTAATACCCTTTTTAACTCGCTTTTCTTCATATCTGCCTCAAAGGCCGATATAGGTTTTACTCTCCAAACTGACATATAGTGTATTTGTTTTTTAATGAATTTTTATTGTAACAATCCAAATATATATAAATTTATTTAAAAACAGATAATCCCTTATCTTTAGCAAATAAAATGGTTACTGCGATCACTATATTCTTTATTATTGGTTATCTGATTATTGCTATGGAACATAATTTCCACATCAATAAGGCAGGAACAGCTTTACTGGTGGGAGTTACCTGCTGGACTATTTATGCCCTTTGTTCTTCCGGAAATGATTTTATTTCAGGCTTAAGCCATCATCTATCGGAAATTTCAGAGATCCTGTTTTTTTTATTAGGGGCGATGACAATTGTGGAACTTATTGATTCACATAATGGGTTTGACATTATTACCGATAAGATCACCACCACTAATAAACGTTCTCTTCTTATCATTGTTTCGTTCATCTCTTTTCTTTTATCCGCAGTGCTCGATAATTTAACAACTGCCATTGTCATGGCCACTGTTGTTTCTAAATTAATTTCCGATAAGAACGACCGTTATTATTTTTTAGGTTTGGTTATTATTTCCGCTAATGCCGGTGGCTGTTTCAGCCCTATAGGTGATGTGACCACCACCATGCTTTGGGCAGCAAATAAGCTAACTCCAATAACTATTATTACACATTTATTTATACCGAGCGTTATTTGCATGTTAGTTCCATTAGCTTTAAGCATGAAGCGAATAAAAGGACATGTGGCTGGTATGGTGCTTAAAAAAGAAAGTGAAATTTCAAAAAGGGAGCGGACTCTTATATTTTTCTTAGGCCTTGGTTGCCTTTTATTTGTTCCTGTTT
>JANPOX010000320.1:0-4283 GCA_031428235.1 Bacteroidia bacterium
CTTAATTGATCTTCGCACTGATGATGAATTAAAAAATAAAGGGTTTATAAAGGGCGCGGCGCAAATTGATTATTTCAAGAAAGATGCGGAAGCTGAGATATCAAAACTAGACAAAAAGAAAACTTACTTAATTTACTGCGCCGGCGGTGGGAGAAGCGGTGAGTGTGCGGACCTAATGCAAAAACAAGGTTTTAAACATGTGGTTAATCTCGAAAAAGGATTTGATGACTGGAAGAAAAAAGGATTTGAAGTGGAAATGAAAAAGTAAACGCTAAAGGAAGCTTTCTCAAAAGTCCCGGACGGTCATGCTGAATTTATTTCAGCATCTGCGGAAGATTTTACAAAGAATAGATTCCGAATCCGCCAGTTGTCTGATCAGAATGACGGAAAAAATTATTCTTTTAAGACGGCCTCTTTTATAAAATCCGTCTAATCCCTATTTATATCCTACCATAAACACTGCGCAGCCGCTGAAGGATCCTTCTTCTGCAGGAGGAACAATATAATCAACATACACATGTCGTGTTTTAGAGACCTCGAAAAGGAATTCCTTTTTTTCTCCCTGATCCTTGGAGGAAAATAAAAGTTTTCTGTTTTTAGTGTCTTTTGCTTTATTATAAATCTGAACTTCTACTTGTTTTGGCAGAGCTTCTAATTCAAACACGATCCGGTATTTTTCTCCAATAAACAAAGGAATTTCCACCTCTTTAATTGTTTCCTTATTTTTATATAATATCCGCGTTAATTCTGAACTATCATACTTAAAGGGTTCCAGATAAAGTTTCGCCTTTTCTTTTAATTCTTTTGCATTGCACAATACATCACCTCCTTGAAAAGCCATTAATGCAAATATGATCGAGATACTAAACAAAGATTTTATAATTTTTTTCATAGCAACTTGTTTTAGTCGATTATTTTTGATCGTAATGTTTTTACTGATTCTGTTATTGTAGACAATTCTTTATCTGTTAATGACACAGAATTAAAATCTATCTCCTCATCTTTTTCCATAGCCGTTTTTACAGAAGCAACGGATTTAAACTCAGAATTGATTTTTTCTATAGAGCTAATCAGATCTTTGATTTCGGGCTCTGTACTTTCATAATATTTTAATGCTTTGATAATTGTTTCACATAAAAGCAATTGCTCCATCAAACTTGACAATACCTTTTTGTTTTTATCTTTAGCATAGATCTGAGTAGCGATATATAGGCTTTCTGTCCAGGCACCAGCAAAAGCAATTACTGTAATATGTTTTTGTTTGTTTTGCTCAAACATCAGATCTGTTTTTAATTGAACATTCGAAACAATTTTAACAACAGAATCCTCATTAGCAATATTTTTATCAAAGCGCTGAGCCATATTATCACTTTCAAAGGCCTGGTTCAAGCCAAGGTAAGAGCCGATATCTTTACATGCTTTTAAATATTCCTTAGACTCCTGATATTTTTTATTGAATAAGCAATAAGCAAGGTCAGCACTGTAAACGCCAAAATTAGCTGCCCTTTTAAAATTACTTGTGTTATACTTAGATGAATTGGATTTGTTATTTAATAGCTCCGGAACAAATCCTGCACCCGACTTTTTAAATACATAGGCTATCTGTAAAGCAGAAGGTAAATTATAAGTTACTTCGTTATCTTCTGTTACAGTTGCAGAGGTTGGAGCCAAAGCTGCTGAATCCAAACCATCCAAAGTGTCTTGATTCTTTTGCTCTTCATGGTTTCCACCACATGAAACAAATGTCATCGCTATTATGATACATGAAATAGAAAAAAGTTTTACAGCCATAATTAAATTTTATTCTATCAAAAATACTATTTATTTGGACAAAACTTCAGTTGCCTTTAAAATACATTTATCTTTTTTGTTAATAATCGGATAATAGGCATCCTTATCATAAAGGTCGCGACCAATAAAGGCCTTTAAATAAGGCGTCAAGGCTTCATTTGTTTTTTCTTTAAGCGCATTATTAGATAGAATTAATTTTTGATCAGCACAATAATCATAAAATTCTTCAAGGATAGTATTAGTGACTACAAATTTTTCAATATAATTTTTCGCTGTTCCAAATTCTTTTAATCGTTCCCTGTTTTTATCTGCATACTCAAAAGCAAAGGTATTAATGACACCAGTATAAAATACTTTATTTAAAAAAGTGTTTGTTTTAGTGGTGTCAATAGGAACAAATATATCAGGCATAATACCACCTCCTCCATAAACGGTTTTTCCTTCAGGTGTTTTATACTGCTTTGTTTTATCTAATTTAATACTATCAGCATTTAGCAATTCGCCATTTTGATAACGGTCATACTCTTCGCTATAATATTGGTCCTTATCATCCGAATATGGTTTTTGAATGCACCGGCCGGTTGGAGTATAATACCTGGCAATGGTTAAACGTATGGCTGATCCATCCGGTAACTGCATTTGATCCTGCACCAAGCCTTTACCGAAACTTCGTCGCCCAATAATAGTTCCACGGTCGTTATCTTGTATTGCACCGGCTACAATTTCACTGGCGCTTGCGGATCCTTCATCAATTAAAACAACTAAAGGATTGTTTTCAAAACTACCATGCTGCGTGGATTTGTAAACTTTTTTAGGATTTGCTTTTCCTTGTGTGTAAACAATTTGTAAGCCATTGGTTAAAAATTCATCGGCAATATCTACAGCTGCATTTAAGTAACCGCCAGGGTTTCCCCGAAGATCAAGCACCAGCTTCTTCATTCCTTGTTTACTGAGGTCGTTGAATGCTTTCAGATATTCTTCGTAAGTAGTAGCTGCAAACTTGCTAATTTTAATATACCCAATTGTAGCATCAAGCATGTAGGAAGCATCCACACTATATAATGGAATGGCGCCTCTGGTAATTTTAAACTCTAAAGGTTTTGAAACACCAGTTCTTAAAACAGTTACCACAACCATCGTTTCACTTTTACCTCTGAGTTTAGAAAACACTTCTTTATTAGTAATCCCCACTCCTGCAACATTTTTACCATCTACCTTTATAAATCTATCTCCGGCTCTAATCCCTATTTTTTCTGAAGGTCCACCAGCAATTGGCGAAATAACCCTTATGGTATCTTTTATGATATTAAATTCTACACCAATGCCATCGAAATTTCCTTCTAACGGTTCATTAACTGAAGCAAAATCTGTGGCAGGAATATAACTTGAGTGAGGATCCAAACTTTGGAGCATGGATGTCACCGTTTTTTCAACGAGCTCCTTTTTGTTGATCGTATCTACATATTGATATTCAATATAATCCAATAAGCTGCTGATCTTATCGTTGGCAGATGAATGATATTGATTACTTCCTGACCCACTATTAATTCTCTGATTTAAAAAATATCCAAGCCAAATGCCACATACCACACTTAATGACACGATGATGGGAAGAAAAACATTGTGTTTTTTTGGAGGATTAGGTGATTCAAAGTCCATATGAAAAGATTATATTTGTGTGGCAAAGGTATCTGTTTAACCCATTGTAACATAATGTTTAGAAAAATTTGCACTTTACTTTTATCATTCATGGTTATTCTATTTACTTTTTGTAAAAAGAAAAATCAGGCTGTACAGGATAATATCGCGTATCAGACAGTAAATATCACCATCTATCCCAACGATCCTCTTTATTTTAAATTGCAAACAGCCGGGGGCTGGGTATATTATGATAATGCGGGAATAAACGGGCTAATTATTTATAGAAAAACAACTACTAATTCTTCTGCTGATTTTGTTGCGTTGGAAAGAACATCGACTTCTCTTCCCAATGATCCGAATGCTAAAGTAAAAGTTCAGGCAGATAATTTCACTTTAAAGGATACGATCAGTGGATCAAAATGGCAAATTATTGATGGAGCAGTGATGACGGCTCCGGCAACTCAGGGTTTACGATTATACAATGCCGTTTTTGATGGCATTAATACACTGACTATAAGGAATTAAAATAATCTACATTAAAAAGTCCCGACTAGTTGAGCCGGGACTTTTTAATAATAGTAAATATTTATGCGTTTTCCGGTTTTCCTTTTGCCTGTGAAACAACAATGGCACGTTCATAATGTTCTGTACCATTTAACGCATCAATGGCTTTTTGACCATCATCTTCGCTTGCCATTTCCACAAAACCAAATCCGCGACTTCGTTTTGTTTCTTTGTCTTTAATAATTCTTACCGAGGTTACCTCGCCGTACTGAGAAAATAGTTCACTTAGTGCCTGTTCTCTAACTTTAAAGCTGATGTTGCTTACAAAAATATTCATAACAAAAAAA
>JANPOX010000321.1:0-24021 GCA_031428235.1 Bacteroidia bacterium
GAAAAATCGGCGTTATGACGCGGCCACATCCAGTTATCAGTCTCACCACCAAACTTACCTATAGCAGATGGGGGAGCTCCAACCATACGGACATCTTTAATTGTTTCTACAACGAATAAATAATATTCGTTACCGTAAAAAAACGGTTTTATAATAGATTCGTAATGTGTTCCGGTTACTGCTTCTTTTTCTAAAATTTTAATATTGGACTTAATGATAGAGTCTTTTTTTGCTTCTGTGCTGGTAGAAGTAATTCCTTTTAATACTTTAGTCGTTACATCTTCAATGCGTTGAATAATGGTCGCGTTTAAATTTGGTGTGTACACTTCTTCATTCTTATTCATGGCCCAAAAGCCTTTTGTGAGGTAATCTTTTTCAACGGTACTATGAAAAGCGATGGCCGAATAACCGCAATGATGATTGGTTAAGATTAAACCTTGATCAGAAACGATTTCAGCGGTGCAGCCCCCAGCAAATTGAACAATCGCATCTTTTAAACTCGATTTATTAACACTATAAATTTGTTCGGCTGTTAATTTTAAACCGTTCTTTTTCATGTCTTTAATATTCATGGCATTTAAAAGCTGTGGTAACCACATCCCTTCATCTGCTTTTCCTACTAAAGAAACAATAAGTGATAATGCTAATACTACTTGTTTCATGTTTTTATTTAAACAGTTCATATAACTAAGTTGTTGTTGTTTTAGGTAATAATATAATTATTTATTTTAGTATGATAATTTTCGTTTCCCCCATGGATTAAAGAGAGGTATTGTAAATTATTTTCGCGTAAAATTAGCTATTTCTTTGAAGAAATGTGAATCTTGTAATAAGTAATTAGATTTTTACATGAGCCTAGTTCTTTTTATAAAATTATTGGCAATATACTTTTTTAAAGAGTTAAAAGATTATTTACCGGAATATTCAGAGGATATTTCACTCAGTTTTTCGTGATATTCATTTTTAATTTGAGAAACAATTTCTTCGCAGGAAAGTATGTCTGAAATTAACTCTACTGATTTTCCGGCGCACCACAATTTTTTATAGTTATTGGGTAAAACGGACTCTTCCAGCCTTTTCATGCCTCTAAATTGAACCAGCATTTTAAACCATTTTTTAGTATAAGGATTATTGCTCATAAATTTCTCGAACAACGATTGGGTATATCCCATTTTTTGCGCTTCAGGTGTATCAATAATTGTGCAAGGCGTGCCCGAAAGTTTAGTGGTCATCACAATATCATCCATGCCGGCCTTAATAATGGCTTGCTTATAGGCTTCGTTTACCGAACATTCAGTACTTGCTATAAAACGAGTTCCTATTGAAGCTCCGCTGGCACCTAATACTTTCACCGAAAGTAAACCTTGTCCATCGACAATACCGCCGGCTGCTATAACTGGTGTATTTGGAAAATGTTTTTTTAATGCAGGTATTAATACCTGAAGAGGATTAGGTCCGGCATGGCCGCCAGCGCCTTGTCCTACTGCAATAAAACCATCACAATTAACATCAACACATTTTTGAGCATGAGCAATGTTTGTGACATCACAATAGACTTTTGCACCGTAACTATGAGCCTTTTCAATAACGTCTTTAGGGTTTCCAAGAGATGTTATATAAAAAGGAACTTTCTTTTCAATACAAATTTGTAAATGTTTCTCATAGTAAGGATTCGTTTTTTGGACAATTAAATTTACCCCGTAGTTTCCATTTAAATGAAAATTATGATAAGCATTAAATTCATCCAAAATAGCAGAAAGATCATCATTATTCCTATAATTGAGGGTTGGAAAAACAGCCATAATTCCAGCTCTCATGCCAGCCATAATCATTTGCTTATTACTTACCAAAAACATGGGAGCCATAATAATTGGAAAGTCTATTTTTAAAGAATCCTGTAAGGCGTCCTTGGGTTTCATTTTTAGATGGTATAATTTTTCACAACCTTATGATAATCTAGTGTTGTATGATTCAATTTATTCTTGTAGAAATGATGCTTATTACGAATATACATAAAATATATATGCGTATGTTTAATTAAATAAATTAGTTGTAGCATAACTATTTGAAAGATGCTACGTATAAAAAATAAACGTTCATTTATGGAAAATTTTCGACTGTTCGACTTGTTGCATAACTTAAAAAAAATGCCACTTAAAGATGATGCCTTAGCCTATAAAGAAAATAGTGTGTGGCGCAAGTATAGTACGGTGGAATATATCGATACTGTAAATTATTTGAGTTATGCCTTTATTCACATGGGAATATTACCAGGTGATAAAATTGGGATTATTTCCAATAACCGTCCAGAATGGAATTTCATCGATTATGCGTGTTTGCAAACAGGGGCTATTAATACCCCTCTTTATCCAACAATTTATGATCAGGATTTGAAACAAATTATTGCCGAAGCTGAAATTAAATATTTTTTTGTATCCGATAGTGGTCTTTATCATAAGGTAAAATCCTGTTCAGCTAACTCAATTATAAAAGAGATATTTACTTTTGATCATGTGGATGGCGCGCGTTCTCTGAAAGATCTTATTGAGATTGGAAAAAATAATCCTAACGAAAAAAAGTTAGAAGAAATTGAATCATCTGTTAAGCCTGATGACCTTGCTACATTAATTTACACATCAGGTACTACCGGTAATCCAAAAGGAGTGATGTTATCTCATCGAAATTTTATTAGTAATGTAATTGGAACTAAAGACCTTTGTCCTTTTGAGCAAACCTGGCGTGCTTTAAGTTTTTTACCGCTGAATCATGTATATGAAAGAATGCTTTCTTATTTATATATAAGTAGGGGTGTATCGGTTTATTATGCCGAAAGTTTAGAAACTATTGGCGCTAATTTAAAAGAAGTAAAACCTCAGATATTTGTAACTGTTCCTCGTTTATTAGAAAAAGTCTATGAAAAAATTGTCAATACTGGATCTGAACTTAAAGGAATTAAAAAAATACTATTCTTTTGGGCACTCAATTTAGGATTACGTTATGAGCAGCATAAAGCAAACGGCTGGTGGTATGAGTTTCAATTAAAAATTGCCAATATGTTAATTTTCAGCAAATGGAGAGAAGCTTTGGGAGGAAACATTGTTGCTATTGTATCAGGAGGTTCTGCATTGCAACCGCGCCTGGCTCGTGTATTCCATTCAGCACGAATTAAAATACTTGAGGGATATGGTTTAACAGAAACTTCACCGGTTATTGCGGTAAATAATTATGCTGATGATAAAATGAAAATTGGAACTGTTGGGCCTATTCTTAATAATGTTAAAGTTAAAATTGCTGAAGATGGTGAAATATTTGTAAAGGGACCAAATGTTATGTTAGGTTATTACAAACATCCCGATCTCACCAAAGAAGTATTAAGTGAAGATGGTTGGTTCCAAACAGGCGATATTGGTGTAATTGAAGATGAGAAATTTTTAAAAATCACCGACCGTAAAAAAGAAATATTTAAAACCTCAGGAGGGAAATATATTACTCCACAAAGAATAGAAAATAAATTGAAAGAAAGTCGTTTTATAGAACAGGTAATGGTTATTGGGGAAAATGAAAAGTTTCCTGCTGTTTTTATTGTTCCTGCCTTTGCTTTTATTAAACAGTGGTGCGCCAAACGCAAAATTGTATATACTTCTAATGAAGAAATGATAACTCACACTGAAGTGGTTAACCGTATTTGGCGTGAAGTTGAGAATTCTAATCAGGAACTTGCTCAGTATGAGAAAATCAAAAAGATGAAATTATTACCAAAAGAATGGACTATCGATCATGGTGAATTGACTCCCAAACTTTCTTTAAAACGGAAAATAATCTTACAGGCCAATATAAATTTTTATGATGATATTTATCGACATATGTTCTAAATTTAGGTTTTACTGAGTATTTCTTTAATGTTTTTATTTTTTGTAAGTGATTGTTCTTTTAAAAGTAGTAATAGAAATAAGTATAACAACGACATCCGACAGTCGGCGGAGGGCCATTAAAAAATAAAATATTTTTATGAAAAAAATTATTCAAAAAGTTGGAGTACTCGGCTCAGGAGTAATGGGTTCAAGAATAGCTTGTCATTTTGCTAATGCAGGTTGCGAAGTAGTTCTGTTGGATATTGTTCCAAAAACATTGTCTGATATCGAGATTGCTAAGGGATTCACTTTAGAAACAAAAAGTGTAAGAAATAAAATTGCAAATGACGCCTTGCAATTTGCTTTAAAATCAAATCCTTCTCCAATTTATAAAAAAGAGTTTTCCTCTCGTATTTCAACCGGTAATTTTGAAGATGATATGTCTAAAATTGCTGATTGCGATTGGGTTATTGAAGTGGTTATTGAAAACCTTAACATTAAAAAACAAGTTTTTGAAAGTGTTGAGAAATATAGAAAAACCGGCACGCTTATTACTTCTAATACTTCCGGAATTCCAATTCATTTAATGACTGAAGGAAGATCGGATGATTTTAAAGCTCATTTTTGTGGAACCCATTTTTTTAATCCTCCACGCTATTTAAAATTACTGGAAATTATTCCAACTAAGGATACTAAACCGGAAATCATTGATTTTTTAATGAATTACGGAGAACAGTTTTTAGGAAAAACTACCGTATTATGTAAAGATACTCCTGCGTTTATTGCTAATCGTGTCGGTGTTTATAGTATCATGTCGTTATTGCATACGGTTGAAAAAATGGGATTAACCGTTGAAGAAGTTGATAAACTCACTGGTCCGGTTTTAGGACGTCCTAAATCAGCAACGTTTCGTACATGCGATGTCGTAGGTTTGGATACTTTGGTAATGGTTGCCAATGGGCTAAAACAAAATTGTCCGAATGATGAAGCTAAAGAATTATTTTCTGTTCCGCTATACATTCAAAAAATGGTTGATAATAAATGGATTGGCGACAAAGCAGGGCAAGGATTTTATAAAAAAATAAAAGATAAAAGTGGTAAATCAGAGATACTTGTTATGGATTTAAAAACATTAGAATATAAGGCTTCTCAAAAAGTAAAATTTGCAACGCTCGAATTAACCAAGTCAATTGATAATTTAAAAGACCGTGTTAAAGTTTTAGTAGCTGGAACTGATAAAGCTGGCGAATTTTATCGTACAACATTTATCGGATTATTTCAGTACGTGTCTAACCGTATTCCTGAAATTTCAGATGAGTTATACCGTATTGACGATGCGTTGAAAGCCGGATTTGGATGGGATCTTGGTCCTTATGAATATTGGGACGCTATTGGAGTAAAAGAAGCTGTTGCCTTGATGGAAAAATCAGGAAATAAACCAGCGGATTGGGTTTATGAAATGTTGAAAGAAAATTCTAATTTCTATAAAATAGAAAATGGCGTTCGTAAATTTTATGATATTCCTTCAAAAAGCTATAAAGCTATTCCGGGTGCGGAACAATTTATTTCTTTGGAAAGTATTCGTTCAACAAAAACAATTTGGAAAAACAGTGGAGTAACCATTACTGATTTAGGTGATGGAATTATCAATGCGGAGTTTCATACTAAAATGAATACTATTGGTGGTGAAGTTTTGCAAGGACTTAATAAAGCAATTGAAATTGCCGAAAAAGATTATCGTGGATTAGTAATCAGTAATGAAGGTGCTAATTTTTCAGCAGGTGCAAATGTGGGAATGATTTTTATGCTCGCAGCCGAACAAGAGTGGGATGAGTTACACATGGCTGTTAAATTGTTTCAAAATACCACCATGCGTTTGCGTTATTCATCTATACCGGTTGTTGCGGCCCCACATGGTTTAACCTTAGGTGGCGCATGCGAAATTTGTTTACATTCAGATAAAGTGATAGCGCATGCCGAAACTTATATTGGTTTAGTGGAATTTGGCGTTGGTTTAATTCCCGGTGGTGGTGGAACAAAAGAATTTGCAGTACGTTTAAGCGATTCACTTAATGAGGGTGATGTAGAACTTAATATTTTTAGAGATAAATTTCTAACTATAGGGCAAGCAAAAGTTTCTACTTCAGCTCTGGAAGCTTTTGATTTAGGGATCTTCCGCAGAGGAATTGATAAAATTGTGATCTCTCGCCAAAGACAATTAACTGAAGCTAAAGCTGAATGTTTAAGAATGGCGGAAGCGGGATATACAAAACCAGTTCCGCGTACTGATATTAAAGTACTCGGTAATCAGGCACTAGGCTTGGTAAACGTGGGAGCTAACTCTATGTTTAGCGGTAACTATATTAGTGATCATGATAGAAAAATTTCAGAAAAATTAGGGTATGTATTGGCAGGTGGTAATTTGTCAAAACCTACATTAGTATCTGAACAATATTTATTGGATTTGGAAAGAGAAATTTTTGTTTCATTATGCAGCGAACGTAAAACATTAGAACGTATACAAAGTATTTTAAATGGTGGAAAGGTTTTAAGAAATTAAAATTGTATGTTGAATAATGTATTTTGTAATAAGACTAAAAGAAACAAACACATTAACTATAACTAACTTTTAAGAATATAAAAAACGCTAAAAATGCACAAATTTAAAGATTTAAAAATATGGCAAGACTCCATTAATTTAGCAGTGGATATTTATAAACTGACTAAACTATTCCCTTCGGAAGAAAAATTTGGTTTAGTAAGTCAAATTAACCGATGTGTTATTTCTATTTCATCAAATATTGCAGAAGGAGCTGGTAGAAATAACCCAAAAGAATTTAGACAGTTTTTAGGAATAGCATTAGGGTCAGCTTGTGAATTAGAATCTCAACTTATCGTGAGCCAAAAATTAGATTTTATAACAGAAGAGAAATTAAATGAACATATAGAAAAATTAGTGTTCTTGCAAAATATGATAAACAAATTAATTAAATCATTATAATATTAATCAATTATGTGTTTTACATTGCACAAAATACAATGTACATAATACATAATACAAAATACATAGTATGAACGCATATATAGTAGCCGGTTTTAGAAGCGCAGTAACTAAGTCTTCCAGAGGATTATTTCAGTTCACTCGTCCGGATGATTTGGCGGCTGATGTCATTAAGCATTTGGTGAATTCTATTCCGCAGCTGGATAAAGAAAGGATTGATGATGTTATTGTAGGAAATGCCATGCCGGAAGCGGAGCAGGGATTAAATGTAGGAAGACTTATTTCTCTGTTAGCTCTTGAAACGGATAAAGTATCCGGAATGACAGTAAACAGATATTGTGCTTCCGGTTTGGAAACTATTGCCATTGCAAGTGCAAAGATTAATTCAGGTATGGCCGATTGCATTATTGCCGGCGGTGTTGAAAGCATGAGTTTAATTCCGATGGGCGGCTGGCGTATTGTGCCTAATCCTAAAATAACTATGGAGCATCCTGATTGGTATTGGGGAATGGGTTTAACTGCAGAAGCTGTTGCAAAGGAATTTAATGTATCTCGTGAAGACCAGGATTTATTCGCCTATCAGTCTCATCAAAAAGCTTTGGCAGCGCTGAAAGCCGGAAAATTTAAAGATGAAATAGTTCCTGTTAAAGTTGATGAAGTATATTTGGATGAAAAACAAAAAAGAAAAACGCGTTCATATATAGTTGATACAGATGAAGGACCACGTGGAGATACATCCGTGGAAGCCTTAGCAAAATTAAAGCCCGTCTTTGCCAATGGAGGAAGTGTAACTGCCGGTAACTCTTCTCAAACAAGTGATGGAGCCGCTTTTGTAATGATTATGAGTGAACGTATGATGAAGGAATTAAAGTTGGAACCAATCGCTCGGCTTATTTCTCATGCGGTTGCTGGTGTGCCACCACGCATTATGGGTATAGGCCCAATTGTTGCAATACCAAAAGCGTTAGAAAAAGCAGGATTAAAATTAAAGGATATTGATTTAATTGAATTGAACGAAGCTTTTGCGTCTCAGTCACTAGCTGTTATCAGAAAATTGGAATTAAATCCTGATTTGGTAAATGTAAACGGAGGAGCCATTTCATTGGGTCATCCTTTAGGATGTACTGGGGCAAAATTATCGGTTCAATTATTTAGTGAATTACGTCAGCGTAAACAAAAATACGGAGTCGTTTCTATGTGTATTGGTGCCGGACATGGGGCCGCAGGCATTTTTGAATTATTGTAAAGAATTGTTTTTAAATGCTTTTTTGAAACAGTATCTAATCTCATAGAAATACTGAAGGCAACATTAAATTTAAATAAGAAATAAATATTTTTTAACATCGATTTTACAAACTAACAAGACTTAGCTAAATATGGAAACAAATAAAATAAAAGGTGGAGAGTTTATTATTAAAGAAACATTAGCAAAGGATGTTTTCATTCCGGAACAGTGGACAGAAGAACAATTGATGATGAAAAAAACTTGCGAGGATTTCATCAATCAGGAAGTTTTACCTCATTTAGATAGAATTGATAATCAGGAAGAAGGTTTAATGGTTTCCATTCTTGATAAGGCGGGTGACCTTGGATTATTGGGTGTTTCATTACCTGAAGATTTAGGCGGAATGGGTTTTGATTTTGTAACATCTATGTTAGTAACGGAAATAATTGGTGGCGGACATTCAGTTGCCGTTGCACTTTCGGCTCATACCGGAATTGGAACACTTCCTATTTTATATTATGGAAATGAAGAACAAAAAAAGAAATACATTCCTAAACTTGCCTCAGCAGAGTGGAAAGCTTGTTATTGCTTAACGGAGCCCACCAGTGGTTCTGACGCTAATAGCGGAAAAACAAGTGCTAAATTAACAGCAGATGGTAAACATTATTTGATTAACGGACAAAAAATGTGGATCACAAATAGTGGTTTTGCTGAGATATTTATTGTGTTTGCAAAAATTGATAATGATAAAAATTTATCCGCGTTCATTGTAGAAAAATCTTTTGGAGGAATTACTTTAAATCCTGAAGAACATAAAATGGGAATTAAAGGAAGCTCTACTCGTCAGGTATTTTTTAATGATTGTAAAGTGCCGGTTGAAAATTTACTTTCAGAAAGAGAAAACGGATTTAAAATTGCGGTTAATATATTAAATATAGGCCGTGTTAAATTAGCCGGAGCCGCTATCGGTGCTGCTAAAAGTACTATTTCGATATCTGTTAAATATGCAAATGAACGTATTCAGTTTGAACGACCAATTTCAAAATACGGGGCTATTCGATATAAATTAGCGGAACAGGCTACTCGTACATTTGCATCAGAAAGTGCTATTTATAGGGCTTCTCAAAACATTGAGGATGCTATCCATTCTTTGATAGAAGGTGGCATGGATGAAGCAAGTGCTAAGCTCAAGGGAATTGAACAATTTGCTATTGAAGCCGCGATTTTAAAAGTAAACGGGTCTGAGACATTGGATTATGTAGTTGATGAAGGTGTTCAAATATATGGTGGAATGGGATATAGTTCAGAAGGTCCTATGGATAGAATATATCGTGATTCACGAATTAACCGAATTTTTGAAGGGACGAATGAAATTAACCGCATGTTAATTGTGGATATGCTTTTAAAACGTGCCATGAAAGGAGAAATTGATTTAATGAACCCTGCAAAAATGGTTGCTGCCGAACTGGTTGGTATTCCTGAATTTAGTGAAACCGATAACACTTTATTTTCTTCTGAGAAAAAACTGATTGCTAATTTTAAAAAGTCTATTTTATTGGTTGCTGGTGGTGCCGTTCAAAAATTAATGACCACTCTTAGTAAAGAACAGGAAGTGATAATGAACATATCCGATATGATTATAGATACATATATTGCTGAATCAACTTTATTGAGAGTTGAAAAAATGGTTAGTATGAAAGGTGAAAGTGCTAACGAAGCACAGTTAAATATGATGCGTTTATACGTTAATTCAACTTGTGATAAAATATGGATTAATGGTAAGGAAGCCTTAAATAGTTTTGTGGAAGGTGATGAATTAAAAATGATGTTGATAGGACTTAAACGGTTTACTAAACAAGATTCCTTTAATGCGAAAGCTGCGCGCCAAGTGGTAGCACAAAAATTAATAGCAGAAAATAAATACTGTTTTTAAATACAGAGTAAAAATGGAATTACCACACAAAGGCAATATTGATGTTTCCAGCTATGTGGCCATAGGTGATTCCATTACTGCCGGCTATACTGATGGAGCCATGTGTTATTATGGACAACAAAATACTTATGCAAATTTATTAGCACGTCAGTTTAAACATATTGGTGGAGGCGATTTTAAACAACCATTCATTCATCCGGATTCTGTCGGAATTGGTTTTTCTGGAAGCTCTTGTTTGGTTTTAAAAAATAGCGGTAATAATTTTGATCCGAATTCTTATAGTTTAAGTTATATTGCAGAGCAAGGTGATAGATCAATTTTTTGGGAAAATATTTATAGTAAAGGTGGCCCTTTTAATAATATGGGGATTCCCGGTTCAAAAGCTATTTCAATTGTCATGGAAGAATATGGACATCAGATTAAAGGCGAAGGAAATTATAATCCTTTCTTTACCCGAATGGCCTCAAGTCCATCAAAAGCCTCGGTTCTATCTGATACTCTGGCACTGCAACCAACATTTTTTACATTGTTTATAGGTAATAATGATGTTCTTTCTTATGCTTTATCCGGCGGCACTTTGGATGTAATTACACCTTTAGAGGGAGAATCTGGAAAAGGCTTTAAAGAAAGTCTTCGGGTAATAGTTAATGCTCTAATTAATACTGGGGCAAAAGGTGCAATTGCTAATTTGCCGGATTTAAATTCTGTTCCATACTTCGCTGCAATTCCACACAATGGTTTAATTCTAAATGAACTTGATCTTTTATTTCTTAACAATAAGTATTTATCATCTGGCTTTTATTTTGTGAAAGAAAAAAATTGTTTTATAATTAATGATTCAATTGAAAATCCAGATGCTATAAGACAAATGAAACAAGGAGAATCTATTTTATTGGACATTTTATTTGATGTTAATAAGGAAAATTATTTAAGTGGAAAAATACCAATTCCTAAAAAATATATTTTAACCAATTCTGAAAAACTGAAAATTGAAAATACTATTATAGCCTATAACTTATGTTTAAAATCTATTGCTGATGAAAAAAAATTGGCTTTTGTAGATGTGAATGCTTTATTGAAAAAAGCCTGTATTGATAGAATATATAACGGTTTATCCTATAAATTTAGTTACAAAAATTGCGGCGTTTTTTCGTTAGATGGTCTTCATCCAAATGCATTTGGGCAAGCGTTATTAGCCAACGAATTTATTAAAGAAATTAATAAGACCTATCAATCAAAAATCCCGCTGTTGGATAGTAGGAAATTTAATAGCATTTAATGTCCTTAACTTAAAATTAATTTATCTTATTTTAAATTAAAAAATAGACTTACATTAATGATGAATGGTAAAAGAAAGGAAAAGCTTCCTAAAGCTCCGTTTCACAATATCGCAATTTCCTTATCGGGTGGCGGCTTTAGGGCTACTGCTTTTCATTTAGGAGTATTATCGTATTTGTCGTCAAAAAAGTATTTGAATGTTAGTTTGCTTGAAAGAACGCGTGTCATTTCTACCGTTTCTGCAGGTACTTTTGTAGGAGTAAAATACGTTACTACTTTAAAAAAGGGTGGCACTATTGAGGATTGTTATAAGAGTTTATATGTCTTTATGTGTGATTGCGATTTAGTTTCAAAGGCACTAAAATTCTTATCTGAAGATAAGAACTGGGAAAACGATAAAAAAAGAACCTTAATAAATGCCTTTGCAGCTGTATATCACAATGAATTTGAATCGGAAATGTTTGGTTTATTGTGGAATGAAACTATATCTATTCATCTAAAAGAAATAATTTTTAACGCTACGGAGTTTAATTTTGGTCTTCCTTTTCGTTTTCAGAAATCCGAAAGATCAAAAATAAAAACAGAAGACCATTCGCATGATTTTATAGGGAATAAAAAAATTCATATTCCGATTGATGTTGCAAAAGAAATTCGTTTCGCAGATATTATTGCGGCCTCATCTTGTTTTCCGTTTGGTTTTGAGCCTATTAATTTTCCTGATGATTTTATACATGAAACTGCTGTGAAATTAAAAGACAAATCATTGTTTCCCTGCCAAGTTTATGATGGTGATCAAATACAATATCCAATAGGGTTAATGGATGGTTCAATTGATGATAATCAGGGAGTGGATGGTGTAATAACAGCCGAAGAGAGAATGAAACATTACCCGGACGAGTTGCAGAAATTTTGTTCGGACGATGAAAAATCTTTGGATCTTTATATTATTTCAGACGCCTCGTCTCCTAAAATTACAAATCATATAAAAAGCGATAGTGAGCATATACGTGTAATTGGAAATTGGAATTTTGAAAGTTTGAAATATTTTGGCATCTCAAGCGCAATAATTGGAATAACCGCTATTACATACGCTTTTTTTGTTTCTAACAAATCATTTAGCATTGCCTTAACAATTTTTGGAACCTGTGGTTTTTTTGCAGCTTTTATTCTTCTTTTATCCTCTATAGGTCTTACAGGTTTGACAAGGAAAATAGGAGTTCCTGAATATGTTGTAAAACGACTTTTGCATTTTGATAAATTGAAGTTGGGTACATTATATAATCTTATTGTGAACCGTAAAAAGTCTGCTATGACATTAGTTTCAGATGTATTTATAAAGCATATGAGATGGTTTAGTTATGGAAGAGTTTATGGAGATATAGTTTGGCGCCCGAGACTAATAATGAATGCTGTTTATGAATTTACTGAAGATGAAGTGGAAAAAAGAAAAAGAAAGTATCCCGAAATGAATGAAGAAATATTTGAACCAGGTATTGAAATAATCAGAGCAACTGCTAAAGCAAACTTGATGGGAACTAAATTATGGTTTACACCCGAAGAGTTGGAAGGGACTGAAAATATGCCTGACACATTAATTGCCTGTGGTCAATTTACAATCTGTTTTAGTTTGTTGGAGTATATTGAAAAATATATTAAAAATAAAAAATATCATAATAATTATGATAAATATAATGAGGAAACGAAAAATGCCATTAACCAATTGGAAGCAGAACTCTTAAAAGATTGGCGCAAATTTAAAAAAGATCCTTATTGGATGGTAAAACAATGGAATAATAAATTGTGATATATGCCTGTTAAAATTATTTAATAGTTAGCACTTCAATTTCATCTATAGCTTTTTGTAATTCTATATCAAATTTGTTTGCTAATTCATGGTTCCATGGTAGTAAAGCCTGCATATATAATAAAATTGAAGCTTTCCACTTCTTTACCAATTCAATATTAAAGTAAAGAGCACCAGTACGACGGATTAAAAAATCAGAAATTGTAAAGCACATCTCATGTTGAACTGCATATACAACTTGTGCTCGTAGAAAGATTGGCAATTCATTATTTTCATTTTTGACTTCTTCTACAATTTTATAGATTTCAATAACATTAGACCCATAGCGGTATATTAGTGTTTCTGATTCTAGCTCTGTCAATCCCAGTGAAACTCCCTTTATTTTTTGAATTTCTACAAAATCTAAAAATGTTTTAAACTCATTTATTTTACCTCCCGAAAGTTGAATGCTCTGTGTAATACATTTACAAATGGTTTTTCCTTCTTGTTTTTGTATTTTTTCGGCAAGTTTATCAACGATACGTTGAGCCATTTTTCGGTATCCTGTAAGTTTTCCTCCGGCAATAGTTAGCAGGCCGGATGTGGATTCAAAAAATTCATCTTTACGCGATATTTCCGAAGGACCTTTACTTGGCGCACTAATCAATGGCCGCAAGCCTGCCCATGCCGATTGAATATCTGATTCGCTTAATTTATTATTTGGAAAAAAATCATTCACGCATTTTAAAATATAGCTTCTGTCCTCTTCAGTAATACGAGGATTTATCATATCACCTTTGTAAAACGTATCTGTTGTTCCAATGTAGGTTTTGCCTTCGCGGGGAATAATAAAAAGCATTCGCTTATCATGAGTATCAAAATAAAGCGATTGTTTAACCGGTAATTTTTTCCAGTCGACCACAAAGTGTACGCCTTTTGTAATCAACAATTTATTTTCAACAGTTTGTTTTTCCAAGTTAGCGAGTTCATCTACCCATGGTCCGCTAGCATTAACGACATATTTCGCTTTAATTTCAAATACGTCTTCGCTTAACTGATCTGATACTTTAGCACCACTAATAATTTTGTTTTCATAGTTAAATGAAATAGCTTTCATGTAATTTAAGGCTATAACGCCTTTCTCAACAGATTCTTTAATAACTTCAATTGTTAATCTGGCGTCATCAGTACGGTACTCGTAAAAAAGAATTCCACCCAATAATTCATCTTTACTTAATAATGGTTCGATAACTAATGTTTTTTCTCTATTCAAAAATTGATGCCATTCGCTTTTTTTTACACCTGCCAACCATTCATATATCCACATGCCTAATCTTGCTGATGTTTTATTTAAAGAACCTTTTTTAGTAATAGGCAGTAACATTGGTTCAGGCCTTGTTAAATGAGGGGCAATTTGATGAATTATTTTCCGTTCTTTTCCTACTTCGGCAACTAATTTAAACTCCAATTGTTTCAGGTATCTTAATCCACCATGAATAAGCTTGGTTGAACGACTTGAAGTTCCCGCTGAAAAATCCTGCATATCAATTAAAGCAACTTTTAGCCCTCTGGATGCGGCATCCAAAGCAATTCCGGCCCCAGTAATTCCGCCGCCGATTATTAAGACATCGAATGACGAATTTTTTAATTGATGAATAAAATGAGTTCTATTTTGGGATGAAAAATTCAATTTATATTTATCTAGACTGTAATTTACAAAATTATACTCATGTAATCAATTCAACCATTAATAGAGCTGAAGCCCCAGATTTTTATTGTAAACAAAGATTATAATGAAAAATGCTATTTTAAATAGATATTTAAGAATATTCACAGTCTTTGTCAAAATAATAAAAATTATTTTTAATTATAAAAAACTACGTCATCTGCCTTTTATACCGGCTTCATCAATTCAATAACCCTGTTTGGATAATCACTTATAATGCCATCAACTCCCATTAAAATTAATCGTTTCATATCAGCGATTTTATTTACTGTCCAAGGAATAACCAAAATGTTTTGGTGATGAAGTTCTTGTATTAATTCATCAGTTACTAAAATAAATTCAGGGTTATACATGTAGGGAATAAATCCTAAACGGTTAATATTTGTATGGAGACTTTCTGAATTTTCTACTAGCAAACCTATTTTAATATCAGGCTTAAACTTTTTTATTTCTTTTAAAATCCTGATATCGAAAGATTGAATAAAAAAACGGTTATTGATATTCAGGGTTTGCAATTCATTTATTACAAGTTGAACAAAGGTGTGTGGTTCAGGATTAAAAATAGTATCTCTTGCCGGTTCGCTTTTAATTTCAATATTATAAATGACGCTGGTTAAATTATTTTTTTTGGTAAAATTGTCTACAGTTTTAATGACATTTGAAAGAAGGGGTTTATGTTCAGCGATTTTATGTTGCAAAGGAAATTCAGGATTCCCCTTACTACCGCAATCATATAATGCTATTTCATCATAGGTCATTTTATAGAGATTGTATTTTTCTCTTGATTTATTTTCTATAACATCTCCATTAGGTTGTGAGCAAAAAATTTCATTCATCCATTCTTCATGTGACACTACTACTTTTAAATCTTTAGAAATTACCACATCCATCTCTAACGTTCTTATCCCTAACTTTACAGTTTCAATAAATCCTGTTATTGTATTTTCGGGAAATAAGCCGCGGGCACCACGGTGACCATGAATCTGAAATTGATTGGAATTTGTGATATTCATTTTCGGAAAAATTAATTTAAGAAACAGAATAAAGTAGTTTAAAAATTAAGCCTATATCTAACTCAAAGATATAGGCTTAAATAATTATTTTATAATAATTAAATGAAATTACATGCTTCTGATTAGCTCTTTCATTAGTAAAGTCATTTTGGGCTCCTGCATTTTTGCAATTTGCTGAACCTCTTCATGACTCACATTTTGAACATCCCCTTCAACTCCTAAGTCAGTAACAATACTTACTCCAAATACGCGCATGCCGCCGTGTTTAGCAACAATTACTTCAGGAACAGTACTCATACCTACAACATCTGCTCCGGTATTTCTAACGTATTTGTATTCGGCAGGTGTTTCAAAGCATGGTCCGGTTAAGCCAGCGTAAGATCCCTGACTTACTTTAATGTTATTGTTTTTTGCAATTTCTATGGCGGATGCAATTAATTTTTTATCATACGCTTCACTCATATCCGGAAAACGTGGACCTAGTTCTGCAATATTTTTTCCAATTAAGGGATTAGTAGGAAATAAATTGACATGATCGTTGATAATCATGATTTCTCCAATTTCAAAATCAGGGTTCATACCTCCACTGGCATTTGAAACACAAAGAGTGTGAACATCTAAGGCTTTCATAACACGAACCGGAAAAGTAATTTGCTGCATGGTATAGCCTTCATAAAAATGAAAGCGTCCTTGCATGGCTATTACTTTTTTTCCACCTAATTCACCAAAAATTAATTTGCCACTATGGCCTTCCACCGTGCTTACAGGAAAGTTAGGAATCTCTTCATAAGGGATTACAAATTCTGCACTAATTTCTTTAACTAAGCCTCCAAGGCCGGTTCCTAAAATAATTCCCACTTCGGGGCGGAAATTGTTTGTTTTTTCAAGAATACTTTTTGTGGTAAAATTTATTTGTTCTAACATAGTTTATTATTGTTTCGTTAAATTCCTGTGTTTTATCTTTAAAATCTACTTCTATCGGTAAAACGTATAAAGGTAAGGTATTTGCTAAATCCTGCAAATCTCCGTTACGTAATCTCATGGCATCTTTTTCAGTAGTTATCACAATTTTATTTCCACCTTCAATTGCATCGAGTTCCGCTCTTATATCTTTTATATCATTGATTGTGAACTGGTGATGATCAGAAAACTGAAGGTGTTTAACACCTGAACAATATTCCTTAAGGTAGGTAATCATAGGTGTTGGGTTGCCGATGCCTGTGAAAAGAATAATGCGGTATCTAAATAAATCGTTTAAGGTATTTATTGTTTCGTTTGGATTTTGAAATCCATAAAGCTCTCCATATTTGAGCCAGGTAAAATATAATTGCTGGTGCGCCAATAGTTTCAGGTCTCTTGATAGATTCCTCATTTCAACAGCACTGGTTCTTTCAGGGGTTTTACTAATAATGACGATATCTGCCCTGTTAATACCTCGTTTAGATTCACGCAAGTAACCAGCAGGCATCATGCAATCATTTATGAAAACATTAGTGTATTCACTGATTACTATTTTTAATTCGCAATTCAATGCCCTGTGCTGAAAGGCATCATCGAGGATAATGACTTTTGGTGGCTCAGAAAATTCAATAATCTTTTTTACGCCGTTTACGCGGTCGCCATCCACACACACATCAAGATCTGGATTTTTAGTTTTGTATAATAATGGTTCATCGCCAATATCCTGAATCGAACTCGAATTAGTGGCACGAATAAATCCTGTGCTTTTTCTTTTATAACCCCGGCTTAATACAGCAATTTTCATTTCGTTTTTGAGCAGGTTGATCAGGTATTCTACATGCGGTGTTTTTCCTGTGCCGCCAACGGCAAGATTTCCCACACAAATAGTATGAACCTCAAATGATTTGGAAGGCAGGATTTTCCAGTCGTATAATAAATTTCGGAATGCGGTGATGATGCCGTAAAGAACAGCAAAAGGAAGTAATAGTATTTTTTTTAACAACACCCGATTAGTTTAAAGTAGTGAATTTAGGAGGTTTTTATGTAAAAAGGAAATGTTTTATTCTTTCACTTCAATCCATAACCGGGATGGTTGTAGTTTGCAGCCCTTACTGTTGGTTTCGGTTACTACAATGTAACCACTTTGATAGTCTACATCAGTAGTAATTGAATGGGTGTTTTTGCCATTTGTGATCCATATGCCAGCTGGCATATTCCAGTGATAGCTTGAGCCTTCATGAAATGGTATGGAGTAGGTAAGGCCGGTAGTTTTTGGTTTTACTTTTGCAGCGCCTACAATCTGATAGGGTTGTTTAATGAGTCCGAAAAAATGAGCTGCCCAAAAAGTACTGTGAAAACCTTTATTGATAGCGAACATGCCTGTTTTACCACCTTGTGTAGAACAGCTTCCAGTATCTAAAGGCAGTGCATGGCCTATACCTTTTATTCGGTAATAACGTACTACTTCCTGCTGCTGTTTGTTTTTGTAGATAGTTACTTCAATATCCTCATTATTTTCAAAGCGCTGGTAATGTTCATCCTCTTCATAATCTGTCTGATGAATATCAACCCATTGCTTAATCAGTTGATTGGAATTATTAATGCTTACCACCGGGTCAATACCTCCGTGAAAAACAACTAATTCAGGATAGGGTCCTTTATAATTTGGATTTTGTTCCCGCACTAAATTTCCCCAGTCTTCAGGTGATTTTGAAACCATACCCATCATGGATTGGCCTGCTTTCAAAACTGATTCTGCTGATTTGTATGGTCCACCCGCCATAACACCTCCTTTATCAAACACTTCAGGAAAAACCGCCATCATAATACTACTCATAGCACCTCCGGCCGATAAACCGATCACATAAATTTTAGTAGAATCTATGTTTTTATTTTTTTTCAAATGGTCAATCATTTGCATAATAGAAGCCGGTTCTCCCTTATTCCGGCTTTGATCAGCGGACCTATACCAGTTAAAGCAATTTTCAGGATTATTCAGTATGATTTGCTCAGGATATAAAACGTAGAATTGATGCAGTTTAGCAAGTTTATTCCAACCTGATTGTTCGGCACAGGATTTAGCCATTTGCGTACAGCCATGCAACACAACTACTAACGGCGATTTTTCAGTAATGTTTCCGGGATCATAAAACATCAATTTTAAATTCCCCGGGTTTGTTCCAAAAGGTCGTATCTGTATTAATTCATCCTGAGCTGATATTTTACTTAAGAACATTACGCCCATCGTAATGATCACCCATATTCTACATTTGGATTTTTGTAAGATCATCTGAATAAAGAGATATGACCGTTGCGGATCACCTTTTTTTCATTCCCTTTCTGAATGGCCTCTAAACGGTAAACATACACGTCATCTGGACAAGGATTGCCTTTAAATTTTCCATCCCATTTACCGCTAATGTTATTAGAAGTATAAACAGTGTTGCCCCATCTATCCATGATCGTCAATGAAAAATAACCATAATCACATTGAAATACTGGGTGAAACAAATCATTTTTATCATCGTCGTTTGGAGTAAAGCTATTCGGTATATAAACATCGCAATCACAGTTTTTGTATTTAATAGTGACGCTATCTGTTTTGATACCGCAGTTTTTCGAAGTACTCTTCACCCAGTAAATACCATCTTTTCCGGTATTTATACTAGGCGTATTTGCGCCTGTGTTCCAGTAGAGTTTAACATCTTCAGATGCTTTAACGGATAATGTTTTGGATTCATTCTCACAGATCAATATTTCTTTTCCGAAATTTGGAATAGCTGAATTTGCCACCATCACTTTAAATGTATCTGTAAAATAACACCCTTTATTATTTACTTTAACCCAATAGTTACCCGGCTTTTCAATTTTTATCTGTTCGCTTGATTCGCCTGTACTCCATGAATATTTGTAGAGTTTATTTTTTGTGCTAATAATAATTGGTCCTCCGCACAAGACTGTATCCCTGATCTTTAGCTTTGGCCGTTCATTTAATTTTAAATAAGTAGTGTCTACCAACTGTTTTTTACCATCCGTAATCTTTACAATATGAATTCCTTTATGTTTAATGTAAATCTGTTTGGAGTGTACAATAATTGATTTTGGTGTTTGCCAATTGTAAGTCGCTGTTTTATTAACCTGTTCTTCAGAAAATTTCAGCAAAAAAGAATCACCGGCACAAATTACCGTTGTATCAGGTAATACATTCAAACCTTTTACCTGTGCTCTCATTGAACCTACCAAGAAGCAAAATAGGAATAAAAATATGTAAGGTTTTATTATCAAGTTAATATCAAAAGTAAATTATTTTGTTTCTCTAATAAGTTAATTTAGTTTAATAGGTTTAGATGTTTCTAAATTTGCAAAGAAATTGTGATTCGGGTACCTTGTTGAGCGGGCATGAGATCGGATTTGTCGATTATTTCAACTTTCTGATTTTTGCCGGTTAACTTGGTATTTAGTTCGAGAATGTTTTCAATGGTTTTAGTTCCTAATGATTTGTGCCCGGCTTTTGTGTTTTCTTTTGCTTTGTTAAAACCAATGCCATCATCTTCAATAATAATTAAGAGAGTGGTTGCATTTTCTTTTTTAAAATGAATATATAAAATTCCAAATTCATGCTTAGGTAATATGCCGTGAATGATCGAGTTCTCCGCATAAGGCTGAATAATCATGTTCGGAATCTTTATATCCAACGTATTAATATCAGGGGCTACCTCAATTTTAAAATCAAATTTCCCTTTAAAGCGTTCCCTTTCCAGATCCAGGTAATAATTCAGTCTGATTAATTCTTCATGCAGCGAAATTTCACTTTGCGATGCCTTCTCAATGATCATACGGATAAGCCTTGAAAATTTCGCCAAATATTCGCTGGCTTTTAAAGAGTCATTTAAATTTATGTAGTTCTGAATAGATGTCAGGGAATTAAAAATAAAATGAGGACTCATCAGGGAATTCATGGCCTGGTGTTTTAATAAATTAACTTGTCGGTCTTCCTGAACTCTTCTCGTAGCCTTGGTTCTTACTTGCCTGACAAGAATAAAAACAATAATTAGAATAAATAGCAAAGAACCTAAAATGATTGTTAGTGTGAACCATGAGGTTTGTTTAAAAGGAATGTCTTTTTTTATAATAATGGTTATTGGTTCCGACCAATTTACCCCATCATAGGAACATGTTATTTCCAACTGATGGTTTCCGCCCGAAATCGAAGTTAAATGGATCTGACGGTTCTCAATACTAAAATTCCCTTTATTGTACCTGTATCTGTAGTATTGTTTATTTGGTTTTACATATAGTGGGCTGGAAAAGCTGATCATGACATCTGACTGAGAACTATTAAGTTTTAAAACATTGCCCTCCAGTTCTATTAAACTTCCATCTGCATCAATGTAAGTAATAAATAATTTATTGGGTACTCTTTCTTTTTTAAGAAGATCATTTATAGAACATAAGGTAATTCCTTTGTCGCTGCAAATACAGCAATTTTCTCCTTCAAACACAATATCGTTGATGGTATTTGACAGTAAACCATTTGATTTATTATAGATTACAATCGGCATAAATTTAGTGTCGCAGATAAATAATCCATCCAGGGTTGCAATCCAAATCCTGTTTTGATGAAACTTTATTTTTTTTACAGCTGTTAGCTGATGCTCTCCAATTTGTTGAATGAGAGAAGTATCTTCAAAAATGGTAATGCCATTTTCGTGTGCCAAATAGGTTTTATCATTATAGTGTTCAATGTGATTGATTCCAAAACTGAAATTTTGGTTTTGATAATTTTTATATTTTTTTGTTTGAAAAGAATAGAGGCTTAGTCCATCCGATGTCCCAATAAATAAATTATTTTCTTTTTCAAAAATCGTGTTGATCCTTGTTCTGTAATCAGGAAAAGAAACAAGAGTGTCAACTACTGTATATTTTTCAGAGGTATAATTTTTTATTTTATAAAGTGTTCCGGTTCCATCTGCCATATAGGCTTCAGCAGGATTTTTACAGTAATTAAATAAACGTGATGCAATAGGGGTGAAGTTGTAAAAAGAGTTATTGATGAGGAAAGAACGATTAGTATTGGCAACGGAATTAATTTTTGAATACATGACATTTTTCCCTAATGGATGAATGCCAAATACCGTTTCATTGAACAACTCATCAGGAGCAATAACTGTTTGTGTATTATTATTAGTCTTATCAAAAATAAACAGCCCGTTATTAGTTCCAACCACAACACTTTTTTCAATAAAGGCAGCACTACTAACCGGTAAAATTTTCCGACCAGATGTGAAAGACACATTTTGTAATTGCGGGTTTTGGATAAAGTAGACACCATCATTAAAAGTCCCTATCCAGATATGATCATCCGTGTCTTTATAAATGCAATTAATTAAAACTTTATCTATACCTAATAAATCAAAAGCATCATAAGTAATATTGTTTTCAATCAGGTAAAGGTTATCATCTGGCGTATTAGTAAACCAAATGCGCTGGTATTTATCAATAATCAATTTGCTGACATGAGCAACATTGTTGGCACTGAAAAAACTGTTGGCTTTTTGTGTTTTTACAGGAATGATTTTAAAGATTGCATTATTTTTAATACAAACAATCGCGTTATCACTTCCAACATACAGGGTTCCAGAGGTATCTTCTGTAATGGAATATATGGCTAGTGTTTTGCCGATATTTATTTTTTCCTGCTTTCCATTTTTAAACTCATACAAACCATCAGTACGTCCAACCAACACTTTGTTCTGCTTTGTTTTAAATAGTGCAAATGCCTGGTTGTTGATATCGGATTTTTTGATATTATCTTCATAAATCTTACCCGTTTTTAATTCAACAGATGATGCAGAGATCTGATCATTTAATGAGTAACCATAATTAGTATCTAAAACGAGTTCATCCACCGAGTTCTTAAAAACTAAGCTTTTAATCAGCTTCGCTTCATTTTCTTTTTTATGGTATTCATAAATACCCTCTCTTCTATTAATGATAATCAAATTATCAGTAAGGTTAAAACCAATGTTGCGTATATAATTAGATTTTAGTGGAGTTTTAGGTTTTATCTTTTCAAACTTGTAACCATCAAAATTATAAACTCCATTTTCTGTTGCTAAATATAGAATATGAGTTTTGTCTTGCTTGATGGCAAATACATTGGCATTACTTAAGCCATCTTCAGGACCGTAATGTTGAAAAGAAAAACTGCGATTTTGAGCATGAGGAATTAATGCGAACAAAAATGTACAAAGAAAAAAAGTATATATGTTTTTATACAACATAGTTAAGTACATAAAAATAAGAAAAATATGTCTAAGTATGGTGATTAATGGAACTAGGAAGATTTAAATAATTATTAGTTATACGTATAAAATTATTATATTTGTCGTATAATAAATTATTGTTACTATGGATGCAAAAATCACATTATCGTTCGATAAAAACATTATAGAAAAAGCCAAACGTTACGCTGAAAAACAAAACATCAGCTTATCACGTTTGATGGAACATTTATTGGATAAAATTACCTCCAATCAATATAAATCCCTCGAAGATTTTCCCGTTGCAGATTGGGTAAATACCATTGCCGAAGGAAAATCAGAGTATGTCACACCTTCTAAAAAACGTACTTCCTTAAAAGACGAATATAAAAACAGGAAAAAATGAAGGTTTTTTTAGATGCTAATGTTCTGGTTTCTGTTTTAAATAAAGAATATCCTGTTTTCACTTATAGTTCAAGGGTTTTAAGTTTAACTGGGGTTTCAAAATTTAAACTATATACATCTCCCATTTGCCTGGCTATCGCTTATTATTTTGCAGAAAAAAAATGTGGAAACGCGCAGGCACGACATAAAATTGACATGTTAATATCAAAATTACAAATTACTACGGTTAATGATAAAACAGTTAGAGATACGAATTTGAACAAAAAAATCCACGACTTTGAGGATGGTTTACAATATTATTCTGCTATTCATAGTGGTTGCAAGTTTATTGTGACAGAAGATCAAACTGATTTTTATTTTTCTGAAATTGAAGTGCTTACTAGCAGACAGTTTTTAGAGAATTATGTGTTTTAATAATTGAATAGATTATAGAATGCATAAAACTCATATTTTACTACTTTGGAGTAACCGCCCTCGTCTTTAAAAATTCAGAAAATTCCTGTGAACGCGCTTTTGAAACCTGAATACTAGTGCCATCTGCCATAATGATGGTACCGCCTTCTGCATTGGAATATTCTTTAAT
>JANPOX010000322.1:0-4626 GCA_031428235.1 Bacteroidia bacterium
AAAATTCTTAAAATACAAGCGGATATTATTGTTGAGCGTGAAAGTCAGAAAGGTATTATTATTGGCCATAAAGGCGAGGCATTAAAAAAAGTTGGTACCCGAGCCAGGATTGATGCTGAGACATTTTTTGATAAAAAGATATTTTTAGAATTATATGTTAAAGTGTCCAAAGACTGGCGAAATAACGATTCTAATTTAAAGAACTTCGGCTACCAAAGTTAATTCTGTTTGGCATGAAACTGAAACTGGATATTGACCGAAAATCTTCAGCAACGATTACACGCTCCTTCGACCGTATTGCAAAAGACCTGATTGAAAACTGGCATTTAAATCTTCAAGGTACTTTGTATCATTTTACAGAAATTGAATTTTATTATTTTAATAAGTCAAATCATCCTGATAAATATTCACACAAGCACGCCTACTCTTTTGTTAAATGGCGCTTTCATTTGCAAGGGCTGGATATATCTTTGGGTTACGAAAAAGAAAATGGCTCAGAAGAATTTTCAAGTTACGGAGGAATTTTATTAAGGGGAATACAATCAGAGAATGAATTTATCAATGGCCCAAAACGTATTTTGGCTCATATTTTTAAAGCGCTGGATGATGTGGAAAAACTAATAAAATATTTGGGTTGGTTAAAAGTAAAAATCCAAAAGTTCAGATCTTTAAATCTTTTCGTAAAGGTTTAAGCGAACGGTATCCTGATTATAATCTACAAAAATACCGTTACTTCCACTCCATCGAATCATGGAACCTCAATCATGTTCCTCCTTCCGAGAAAAAAGGAATAGTAAAAAATGCTGTTAAATTGAAATAGGTTTAATAGCGTTAAGGATTGCAACGGAAATCCTTTTTATGAGGCACGAATAAAAAGATTGCAGTGGAAAGCCTGACCCGATCCGCCAGCTGGCGGAGTGGGTAACGCCCAAATTATTATCGTTTTAAATTCATTGGTTCTCGCCCTTCGCTTCTCGCACTTCGACTCCGCTCAGTGTGACAGATCGAAGTGACAGCTCAGTTTGACAGATCGAAGTGACAGCTCAGGGTGACAGCTCGAACTGACATACACGAATGTCAATTACTAAACCTCGTAATTATATTCCCAGGCAGATTTATAAAAATTATTTTTCTCACAGTATTCTATGAACGCTTTATAAAATGGATGGTTCCCAATGGTTGCTGTATCCATGATCACCACTAGTTTCTTTTTTGCACGGGTCAGCGCCACATTCATCCGGCGGATGTCCGATAAAAATCCAATCTCTGAACTGCTGTTACTTCGCACCAATGATATATAGATTACATCCCGTTCTTCGCCCTGGAAACCATCAATGGTTTTTACCGCTAATTCATTAATAGGATAAGCAGAGTAATCAAAGTCCTGAAGTTTTTCTTTTAATAATTCAATTTGTTCTTTATAAGGAGAAATAATACCAATACTAATTTTGGAGGATTGACCTGAGAGCTGATATTGTTGTAACAGTAACTCCAAATGCTTAAATAAAAGATCGGCTTCGCCTTTATTGGATAAGCTCAATGTCTCAGAATTTTGCAATTCATCAAAACTGCAACCGGCTGTATCAATCAACTCAATGGGAACATTCAATAATTCCAGTTCTTCATTTAAAGAAAGCAAAGTGTCTTTGACGGTGGCATCAGCCTCCAGTTCATTATTGTAAAAATAATCATTGCTGAATGCCATGATGCATTGGTGCATGCGGTACTGGCGATTTAACAAAGTAGAAACGTTTTGATATTTTGTTAAACGGTCCAACATGGTTCTATCCAAACCATCGTGCTTTGCTTTGATACTTTTTACAACAGGAGGTAATTGAAAATGATCGCCACTAAAAATAACACGATTGCATTTTAAAAGAGGAATCCATGAAATAGCTTCCAATGCTTGCGAGGCTTCATCAAAAAATAAAGTATTAAATGTTTTTTTTGTTAAGGCTTTGTTTGTTGATGTTACAGGTGTGCAGCAAATGACCTGTGCCTGGTCAAATAAAGAGTCCACAATATAATCTTCCAATAAACGTGATTCTTTAATACAATTTCTGGCTTCATTGTAATACATCGCCCGTTGTTTGGCATCTTCTTTTCCAAATATCCTTTTAAATTTGGAAGCCATTTTAAAATATTCTTCTGCATTACGTCGAAGATTTTTTATGTCTTTATAATTAGCGTGCGTTTGTATCTGTCCGTCAATAGTAGTTTTCTGAAGGTCTTCAGAAACTCTCGCCGGATGCCCTACTCTCAATACCTGAACACCTTGTTCAATGAGTTTTTCTGTGAGCAGATCCACAGCAGTATTTGTTGGTGCGCAAACCAGCACCTGGTTTTCTGTTTGTAAAACCAAACGAATGGCCTGAACTATGGTTGTTGTTTTTCCGGTTCCCGGAGGACCATGAACAACCGCAATATCATTGGCAGATAAAATATGTCGTACTGCTTTGTTTTGTGATACATTCAACTGAGGAATCACAACACTCTCATCAATTTTTTCAAAGGTTGGACTTTCAGTTCCTTCCAGGATCTCTCTCAGTTCAGCAACCCTGTTATTTCTAGCCCCGGCAACTTCATCCAAGGCCTTTTGCATTTCAATATAACTGTTATCATCAAACTGGATATTCACTCCCAGCTTTCCTTCATAACACCAATCCGGCAATTCATCCGTATGAAGAATGATCTTCATTTTATTTTTCCCGGATAGTTTAATGGTTCCTGTTAATTCCTGGACTTCATCCGGATTCTTATTAGAAAATAAAATCACATTTTTTCCTGAACTGAATTGATGTGGCGTATCTAAAGTATTCGTGCGTTCAATTTCAAGGTGTACAAAATCGGCATAGCCTAACTCTTCAGATAAAACATTAATAGGATACCACGTCACACCATTCTTTTTCCTCTGCTCTATTCCTGCTCTTAAAAACTGTTCCCTGTATTGAAAAAAGTCTTCTTCGCGCTCAATGACTAAGAGTTCCTTTAATTTTTTTATTCTATCGATGCTGCTCATTTATTTGTTTCCCGCAGATTTCGCAGATGATCGCTGACTAGGATTTATATTATTTAAAATTAGTTTCATTTTGGTAAAATCTATTTTTTATCCGCGGGTTTCTGAGAAATCTGCGGGACACGTCTTTTAATTTCATACGCATAAACTTGCCTCCCCAACTCTGCTAAAAAAGGCTTGGCAATGGTATTGTATTCGTATTTACCATCATTAATAATTTCATCCGCATTAGTATAAATTACCGCACTCAGCATAAATTCCACGTTTTCTTTTTTATTTTGTATGTAAGCGCAATCCACCATAAAGCCGTATGACTGTCCGACAATATTTGTAATCTTAATATCATCATTAGTTATCGGCTTCTTACTATCACCAAACATAAAATATTTTTTGTAACTATCATGGTAACTTTTGTTGTAGGTGGGATGAGTGCTTTCCCGTGGCAATGCCGTTAATTGTTCTATTAAAAATTGTCGGTCATCATCCAGCATATCATAACGCTGTTCTTCTGGCAAATAATTATTAAAGATCAATCGTTTAAGCATGGAATGAATATTCTGTAAAGAGATATAATTCATACTTGTAAAATCTTTTGGAACATTTATTTTTTTGTTTTGTGCATTCAAGTGGGCTCTCCCTACGTTCACTTCGCCCAAAGGATGAAGATATTCTTTGGAAGCTTCTTGCTGGGGTTGTGTGGTTATAGGTGTCAAATCACTTTTACAGAAACTGACCTGATTAGTTGTTGTATTTTCTGTCCCTTTACAACCACCATCAAATCGATGAACGATACGAACATTTTTATAACCAAGATTTGATAATCTGTTGTGAATTTCATCAACACCCACAAATTCATATACTCTTCCATAAGCAAAATTATCGCTCACTATAGCCATACGCTTAATATATTGAGCAATACTTGGATATCCGTTTATGGATGTAGTATCCTTTCTGACTGAACGCTGGCAGGCATTTGTGCTATCCGTAAACATAATGGTATTACTATAAACACGCAATCGTTTTGTTTTTTCAAGTGCCAAAATTGAACAGGGCAACTTTACTAAACTGGCGCAATAAAAATAATTGGAGGAGTCCACATGGTATTCGTAATCTTTAAAGCTTGGAGTTCCATTATTGTCTCTTGTTATTTGAGTATAAATAATCTGCAACCGGTATTTCTTTAAACCAGCATTGACTGTTTTAAGAATTGGTTTTTTATTTAAAATTGAATCAAACACAAAAGCCTTCTGTGATACTCCATATAGCTGACAAAACAAAAGAACGCCAACTAAAATAGTTGGCATGGAATTTTTATACTGATTTGTTTTCAATGGCTTACGGATAAGAAACAAATATAAGTATAATCAATCCTAAACGGTTTACGACTTAATCATTCCTGTTATTTTTACAACGAGCGAAATAAATCTCATTGAAAACAGTGAAAAATTAATAGTTTTGTAGGGTAAAAGGTTCCTTGATCTTAAGCTTCCAAATGGAAAATCTCCAAAAACCTCCATATCAGCATGAATTAACAGAGCAAAGCTTCGACAGCTTTTTACCTGCTAATTTAAAAACTGCTTCAAGACTTTACTTTACGCCTATTGAAGTTG
>JANPOX010000323.1:0-2050 GCA_031428235.1 Bacteroidia bacterium
GACGGCTTTATATTTAGCGATAGCATTGAAAAAAATATTGCTGTAGGTGATGAAAATCCCGATTATAAAAAGTTAATTCATGCTTGTAAAGTAGCTAACATTTTGCCATTTGTAGAAAGTATGCCACTTGGGTTTAATACAAAAATCGGTGCAGAGGGTAATGGTATCAGTGCAGGGCAAAAGCAAAGATTGCTTATTGCAAGGGCAGTTTATAAAGACCCTGAATTCATATTTTTCGACGAAGCTACAAATGCTTTAGATTCTAATAATGAAAAGGCCATAATGGAGAATCTTCAAACTTTTTTTCAAGGGAGAACAGTAATCGTAGTTGCTCATCGATTAAGTACTGTAAAAGACGCATACAAAATTATTGTTTTAGAAGATGGCGAAATAATTGAGGAAGGTAATCACGAACAATTAGCTGGAAAGAAAGGAAAATACTATGAACTGGTGAAAAATCAATTAGAATTAGGGAATTAATATGCCAATAGACTTAGATACATCAAGTAACGATACATCAACCCATTCGGGGGAGTTGAAAGGCGCTATAAGGCGTTCGCAACGTTCCGAAATAGTTCAGGAAATTGTATCAAACAAACCGAGTTTTCTAATTCGTTATGGTATTGTTTTCTTTCTTGCTATTTTAATTTTGTTAATAACGGCTTGCTGGTTTATCCAATTTCCTGAAATGGTAAACTGCAAAGCAAAACTAACTTCTTTAAATGCCCCAAAAGAAGTTATTACAAAAACTACAGGTAAATTAATAAAGCTATTTGCTATAGAAGGCAAACAAACAAAGGCAGGAATTGTATTAGGTTACATGGAAAGTACAGCTAACCCAAACGAAGTCATTACTATCTCAAAAAAGATTGATACTTCACAATCACTGATAAATAAAAATAAAATTGATGAAATATTTTCGTTCCTAAATAAAGACTATCAAAACTTAGGAGAGCTGCAATCATCTTATCAAACTTTTCAACAATCTTTCAATACTTTTCACAATTATTTATCGGGGGGCTTTTATTTACGCAAGGTAAATATGCTTGATAAAGACTTAGCGTTTCTAAAAAAAATGCATAATAATCTGTTAGAACAAAAAGGTTTAAATGCAGAAGATTTAAGTCTTTCTCAAAAAAACTTTAATGCGAATAAATCGCTGAATGATGACAAAGTAATAGCTGACGTAGAATTTAGAAATGAGCGAAGTAAACTAATTGCTAAAAAACTTTCTTTGCCACAAATAAGTTCTGCCATTATAAGCAACGAAGCACAACAAAATGAAAAGCAGAAAGAAATTGCAGAACTGCAAAATATCATTGCACAGCAAAAAAGTATTTTTACACAATCACTAAATACATTCAAAAGTCAAATAGAAGATTGGAAGAAAAAATATTTATTGGTTGCCCCTATTGATGGTAAAATTGCATTCGCAACCTTTCTGCAAGAAAATCAACAACTACAAGCCAATCAAATAATCTGTTTTATTAATCCACAAAACACCCAATATTATGCAGAAATTTATATTCCTCAAACAAACTTTGGAAAAGTTAGAACCGGACAAGAAGTACTGCTAAAATTCCCATCATATCCTTTCCAAGAATACGGAAGTGTTAGCGGTAAAATTGATTTTATCAGCAACATAAATACAGATAGTGGCTACTTAGCTAAAGTTATTTTACCTCAAGGTTTAAACACAAGTTATAATAAGAACATACAGTTTAGAGATGGTTTGCAGGCACAAGGGGAAATAGTAACGCAAAGTATGAGATTATTAGAACGATTCTATTACAACGTAGTTAAGCAAGTAAGAAATTAACTCGAAATCGATGGTTTATTCCAACTAAAACATTTTTGAAGGTCAAGAAGATGGCTTAATCGGTTGAGAGATTAAAAAGGTGTGTATAAATGAGTTCCACGGTTAAGCAAATGATTTTTGCAAGCAAAAAGATACGTTCAATTTAATGTCTAAACTTTTCTTCTTCAACAATCAAAATGAGTAACCCAAATTTCATTGTGAATAATAAAATCTTCTTTTAATTCATCTAGG
>JANPOX010000324.1:0-5155 GCA_031428235.1 Bacteroidia bacterium
TGACCAACTTCACGTTTAATATCCGGTGCTACTGATTTAAAATCATCAAATAAAGAAGTGATCTCTCCTTTTTTACTTAACCATTTAATACGGTATTCTTCAACCTGCTCTTTGCTTTTGGCTGCAAATTCTTCTACTTCCGCCAATAAACTATTTATTCTTTCTAGCATAATAAATTTGATAATTACCACAAATTTAAGCAATTTTAATTAGTGAAAATACTCTCCCTATTTTATATCTTTTTTAGCTGTTTCTTGTTAGGTGTAACACCTTGCAAGGCACAATCCATGAGGAGTTATAAGATCTTTGATAATGATACAATTAATATTGTAGACCGTGATAGTTTAAAGCAGGGCGTTTGGAAAGAGTTCTGGTCGAACGGAGATTTAAAAAGTGAAGTATCTTATAAAAACAATAAAAAGGTAGGATTGGAGCTGAACTGGTACGATGAGCCGGATTGCGTAGAGAGAGAGGCATATTATAAGGATGGCCTATTGGATGGCCCTATGATTTCTTATACTAAAAAATGTAAGAAAAGTATTTTCGAAACATTTAAAGGCGGTGTCAAGGAAGGGCTCGAATTGGAGTATTATTCCAACGGGCACATCAAAGCCGAAGGTAAATACAAAAAGGGCAACCTGGATGGATATTATAGAGTGTATGATAAAAATGGAAATTTTTCATTTGAAAGTAGGAGCAGTGATAATGAAACTAATTTGCAACCAAATATAGCCGACACTGCTACTAATTTAGTTTTTAATGTTCTAAAAAGAAATAAAGAATGGAAGAATAAACTCATCGTAGCAGATCTCACCGGGAGCATGTATCCTTATGCCCAACAAATTAGCACCTGGTTAAAGCTTCATTTTATGAAAGATACCACGAGCCAGCATTTTGTTTTTTTTAATGATGGAGATAAAAAAAGAGATGAGGATAAAAAAATTGGCGCCACGGGAGGTGTTTATCATTGCAAAGCAAAAACTGTAGATGAGTTAATTTCCCTTATGGAATCTACCATTAAAAAAGGACAGGGAGGCGATGCACCTGAGAATCCCGTTGAAGCAATTATTTTTGGTTTAAATAAAAGTGGAAAAGTAGATGATGTGATCCTGATTGCCGATAACTGGGCAAAAGCAAGAGACATAAAAATGCTTGCGAGAATAAAAGTGCCTGTGCGGGTTGTATTATGTGGTGTTTATGAAGGAATGGAAATCAATGAAGATTACCTTAATATTGCATACAAAACTAAAGGTTCTGTTCATACCATTGAACAGGATATAACTGACCTCATGAAGCAGAGTACCGGTAAAAAATTCAACATTAACGGAGTGGATTATATCATCAAGAACGGAAGCGTTAAAGTGTTTTAATTCTCGTATCTTTGCTCATATTTTTTTCGTGCACATTTACCATCATATATCTGAATTAGACTCCCTTAGTAACTCCATTGTTACCATTGGAACGTTTGATGGTGTGCACCTGGGCCATCAAAAAATCATCAAACGTTTATTAGAATTAAAAAACAAACAGGGAGGAGAAACTGTTCTGTTTACTTTTGATCCACACCCCAGAAAAATATTATTTCCTAAACAAACTGACCTGAAGCTAATTACCACGACTGAAGAAAAATGTGAACTATTAAATCGTTTTGGTGTGGATCATGTGCTCATTTTTCCTTTTACAAAAGAGTTTTCGCAAATGCTGGCCAGAGATTATATATCTGACATTATTTCTAAAGGCTTAAAAACAAAAACATTAGTTATAGGTTATGACCACCATTTTGGAAGTAACCGAGAAGGAAATATAGATACATTGAAATCACTTTCTTCCACATATCATTTTGGCGTGGAGGAAATTTCTGCACAAGAAATCAATCAGTTAAATATTAGCAGTACACGAATTCGCAAAGCTTTAGAAGAAGGTAATATTGATACCGCAAATGAATACCTGGGATATTATTTTTTTATCAGTGGTGTTGTTGTAAAAGGAAAACAATTAGGCAGAACTTTGGGATACCCAACTGCCAATATTTTCATAAAGGATAAAGATAAGTTAATTCCTAAAATGGGGGTTTATGCTGTGAATGTTATTTTGAACGACGTGAAATATAAAGGCATGCTTAATATTGGTACTAATCCAACAACTGCTACGGATCAAAATATTAAAATTGAGGTAAATATTTTTGACTTTAATAAAGATATTTATGATCAGAATATTAAGTTAGAATTTGTTAAGCGCATCAGGGATGAAGAAAAATTCGCTAATTTAGAGGAACTCAAGCAAGCCCTAGCAAACGATAAAATAGCCTGTAACCATGTATAAACTTTTTTTTAAATTAATCCTGATCATTGTTTTATCTTTCTCTGTTCAGGTAGCAAAGGCTCAGTTGCTAGATTCGTTAACACTTGATACCATGCAGGCATTTGTTTCTATTCAGGAAGCGATGAAGAACCCGAATGCTGTCATCAAACTATCGCTTAGAAAACAACATTTAAAATCATTTCCAAAAGAAATTCTGCAATTTAAAAATCTGCAATACCTGGATATCAGTAAAAATTCCATTGCAGAATTGCCTGATAGTATTGGTTTGTTAACTGACCTGCAGTATTTGGCGTGTAGTAAAACCGGATTAAAACGCTTGCCTAAAGAGATTGGAAAATTGGTGAATTTAAAATACCTTAACTTTAACCAAAATGATCTGGAAACTTTGCCGCCTCAAATCGGTAATTTAGAGAAACTGGAAATTTTTGATTTATGGAGTAATAACTTTGAGGAATATCCTTCCACTTTAACTAGTTTAAAAGCTTTAAAAGTTCTCGATCTGCGTAATATACTTATCAGTGATGAGGTTCAAAAAAGCCTTACTAATATGTTGCCTCGAGCAACGGTTTATATGTCGCCGAGTTGTAAATGTAAATGGTAGCTTCGAGAGCCTGAGTTACCAATAAATGTCCTTCTGGTAATTAAACACCCATTGCTTTCAACTGTTCTTCCAGAAATTTAATGCCTTCTACAAAACTATGAGGATTATATCCTAAATCACGTTTTGCCTTATCAATGATAAATCCTGTGATTGGCGGACGCTTTGCGGGCTGCTTGATATCCGCAGATTTTGACGGTTTAATAAGTGACTTATCTAACTTGTAATAGTCGGCCACTAAATGAGCCACTTCTAAAATATTTAAAAAATCTTTTCCTGAAATATTGTAAATGCCACTTGCTTTTTTCTCTGCAATTAAAATACAACCATCTGCCAAATCTTCCGCCAATGTCGGAGTTCTATATTGGTCATCAACCACATTAATTGATTTACCTTGTTCCAGATTTTGTTTAACCCATAATACAATGTTGCTGCGACTCATATTATCTACAATACCATAAACTAACACCGTTCGGGCAATGGCCCAATGAAGGGAAGAAGACTGAACTATTTCTTCGGCAGCCAATTTACTATCAGCATAATAACTTAAAGGGTTTGGTTTTTCATTCTCATCCAAAGGACCATGAGTTCCGTCAAAAATAAAATCTGTAGACAGGTGAATGAATTGAGGCTTATAATTAGAATCTTTTTCTGATAATTTTTCAAGGACGTTCACCTGGTTTTGCACTGACGTAACATTAAGCAGCCAGCAGGCTTCCTTCTCAGTTTCACAGGCATCCACATTGGTCATGGCTGCGGTATTGATTACTACATCGGGTTTATGTTTGGCAAAGACTTCTTCCACATTCTCATAATTGGTAATATCCAATTCAGCATATTCATAGCCTGATTTATTTACCAAACGGTTTTCACCTCTTGCAGTAGCAATACACTGAAGATTTGCTTTATCTTTTAGTTTGTAAACTAATTTTTGTCCTAGTAAACCGTTGGAACCTGTGATCAGAATTTTTTGCATGAGGTAAATATACAAAAACACAAAACTCAAATTGTTTATTCAAGATTTTATTTTGAAGAATTTAAATGCTTTTTCGGGAAGAAGCAGACTCTTAGAGTATAATAGACTTTGATTATTTGAGGAAGCAGTAAATTATAGTTTCACTGCGATAAATCTTAATTATTCGGTGTTAAAATCCTAAAACTGCTCTCACTTTTTTTAATTTTTCCTGAGCCAGCTTTCTTGCTTTGGCTTCACCAACCTCTAATTCTTTTTCCAGTTGAGCTGTATTGTTCATAAGCTCATTATAACGCTTTCTTTGCTTTTCAAATTTAGAAAGGATTAGCTCATACAAAGCTGTTTTCGCATGTCCGTAACCGTAACCGCCCTTGGTATAGTTAGCGTGCATTTCAGATATCTTGTTAGCATCTGCTAATAGTTTGTAAATTTTAAACACATTACAGGTGTCTGGATTTTTAGGCTCTTCCAAAGGAGTCGCATCGGTAATGATTGTTTTAACTACTTTCAATAATTCCTTTTCCGGTAAAAATATATTGATGAAGTTATTGTAGGACTTACTCATTTTTTGTCCATCAATACCTGGAACGATCATTACGCTCTCATCTACTTTTGCTTCAGGGATCACAAAGATATCCTGATTGTATTGCGCATTGAATTTAGAAGCAATATCCCTGGCTATTTCTAAATGTTGTATCTGGTCTTTACCTACAGGAACAAAATTGGCATCGTATAAAATAATATCGGCAGCCATCAATACCGGGTAAGTAAACAAACCGGAGTTAACATCACTTAAACGGTCGGACTTATCTTTAAATGAATGCGCGTTCGCTAACATTGGATAAGGTGTGAAACAATTTAAATACCAGGTTAATTCACATACTTCGGGAATGCGGCTTTGACGATACAGCATGTTTTTTTCTGTGTCAAAATCAAAGGCCAACCAGGTAGCGGCAACTGAATTAACGCTATCTATTCTTAATGCTGCATCTTTTTGTGAAATGAGCGAGTGCATATCTGCAATAAATAATAACGAATTATTTCCTGGCTGTTTGCTTAATTCAATGGCAGGTAATATAGCTCCTAGTATATTCCCTAAGTGAGGGATATTATTACTGGTTATTCCTGTAAGTATGCGCGACATTTTTGAATAGATTTAAATTCCCTTTACAATTCCGTCTTGGGAAGAGCGGATGAAGTTCACAATTTGTTTTCTTGTTTCTGTATCCGGTATTTCCTGTTCAACTAATTCCAATGCATTG
>JANPOX010000325.1:0-2571 GCA_031428235.1 Bacteroidia bacterium
CCTGTTGCAGCATCACGGCCTAAAGAACCACCAATTACAATTGGTTTCCCAGTAATAACACCAGGAGAGTCTTCACCTGTTACTTTATTAAATTCATCAAGGATCCAAGCCATTTCTCTTCCGCTTGTTCCCATATCGGGAGCAGGAATATCTTTATTAACACCAAATACATCTTTCATTGAAGAAGCATAAGCACGGGTCATACGCTCTAATTCACCAACACTCATAGAACGTGGATCACATTTAATACCGCCTTTAGCACCACCATATGGTAAGTTAGCAACAGCACATTTAAAACTCATCCATGCTGCCAAAGCCATTACTTCATCCTGGTTAACATCCATTGCATAACGGATACCACCTTTTGACGGGCCTAATACAGTTGAATGAACAATACGGTAACCTTCAAATACCTGAATCTTTCCGTTATCCATCATTACTGGTAAACTTACTTTAACCTGCTTTATAGGACTACGTAATATTGTAGCAACGTCTTCAGACATGTTCATCAATTTAGCAGCTACATCTAAGCGGGCTAGTACTGCTTCGAACATAGATTCGTGAGCTGTTGCATTTGCAGTTTGTGTTGACATATTGTTTGGTTTAAATTTTAGTTTTAGTTAGGGCTACAAAATTAATAAAAAATACACATGAATTTAAAGGATTTAGTCTAAATATAGAGGAGTTTTACACCCAAAAATGTTTAATAAATTATTGTATTAAAATGAGGTAAGCAAGTATAAATGGTGAAACAAATATAAGGCTGTCAAATCGGTCTAATATACCACCATGCCCCGGCATGATTTTACCGGAATCTTTTACATTGGCCTGTCGTTTTAACATGGATTGAACCAGATCACCAATAGTGCCTAATACACTTACAATAACGGCAATGGCAACCCAGTGTTTTAAAGCCAGCTCTGGGAACCAATGAGCAATTATAAATGAACATCCAATCGTTAAAATGGTTGCTCCAATGGAACCTTCCCAGGTTTTTCCGGGTGAAATACGTTCATATAATTTGTTTTTTCCTATTAGGCTACCTACTAAATAAGCACAAACATCGCTTGCCCAGATCAGTAATATAATTCCCAACACATAATGAAAATTATAAGGTGCCATATCATAAAAATAATTACCGGTAGGATAATCAAATGTATAAGCTTTATCAATGCAGGCAATATTTACTAAAATCATAAATGGTATAACAGCATATACCAAACCAGCTATGGTGAAAGAAATATTTAAAATGGTATTTTGATTCTGATCGAACAAAGCAATAATAAATACACAGAATATAAATACAAAAATGAATGGAAGTAGTTTTTCAACCGGATAACACAACCCCAGAACTGAATTGGAAAGAATACTATAACAAAACAGACAAATACCTATTGTATAGCCAATCAGTTTATAAGGTTTTGCCCCTAACTTTTCGGCAAGCTGATAAAATTCAAATAATCCCCAAATGGAAACAATTAGAAACAGTCCGGTAAATGACGCGTAATTCCCACAGATACAGGTTAGCAATACAGCTACAAATACTGATGCGGTAAGTGTCCGGGTAGTAAATGTTTTGAAGTTTAATGCCATAAAAAAATCCCTCTCGGTATGAGAGGGATAAATTAAAAAAGTTAAATTATTCGCTTACTTTGATGGCTTCGTAGCATCTTACATCGCCGGCAGTTCCTAAATATTCTGCGTCAATGGTTACTAAACCTATTTTCTTTATTTGCTCTTTACTTAATGGTTTTGCAGGAGTCCAGGTATCGTCAACTAATTTCAAGTCAACATCCTTGTTTAACAGCAGTTGATTCAACTGTTTCTGTGTTAAAAACACACAGCCATTGTCTTCTTCTTCTTCAGCAGCAATTAAAATAGTTCCAATTACTTTTAATTTTGGAACGTCAGGCTTATAAGTAAACTCTAAACCATCCTGAGTATTTTGTTCTATAAATTTTATTCCTAATACATGAATATCTGCCATAATTTCAATTGTTTAATAAAGGCACAATTTTAACTATAAAATCCCTCTAATCAAATAAATTAGAGGGATTTATTTCAACGAAAAGTAATAATAATGTTAACAAAAGACCTTTGGCGGAAATTCGAGGCAATTTTCAGGAGCCTTTTGAAAAATCATGATTTATTCAAAATGATCATTGAATAATATTAATTTTTAAAATTTGAAGTTTAATCTAAGGAACAGTTATCTCAGGGCTTGTAATAATATTACTTTTATTGCCTGCCTCATCAAATAAATAAATCACATATTTTACGTTCTTTATTTTTTTGCTATGCCTTAGTTGTTGAAGCCTTACACTTACATCACCGCTGATTGGTTTTCCCTTATAAGAATCGGCCGGGGATTTAATGATGTACCCGGTTCTTAAGGAATCACAGCCATTTAAACAAGGTGTGTAGGCACGGTACTTTTGAGTAACTGTATCCTTATAATAGTATGTAACCCAAAATGTTTTGGTTGAATCGGTTTCAGCCACACCAATATCTCCATCACCATCCGTAAACTTTATTTGAATATCAGCAGAATCGCCTGGAAAAGCAATAAAA
>JANPOX010000326.1:0-1509 GCA_031428235.1 Bacteroidia bacterium
GTTTCTTCTTTGAAAAGCCACGTGAATCCAGGCGCTAACATCATTAGCGCTATTCGACCACTTATATAGTTTAGCAAAGCCATTGCTTAAATTATCATTAAGTCTTGGAGGAATTGTATATGAGTTGTATTTATTATCCCACGTCAAAGGATAGGTTGGAAGAAAAATTCCAAGTAAGCCTGATCGGGAACTGTATTGTGTACTTCTTAAACTGCTCGATATTTCCCAATCCACATGTTTTCTTTGCCATGTATGAGTGCCTATCAAAACTATTGTCACAGTGCTTTCTCTTAGATATTCATCTCTTATTTTCTGCCGGATGCGTTCGGTATTTGTGTTGACTTCTATATCGCCAATTTGAACGGATTTAGAAATAAATATATCGTGCGCGTGCGAGAAAACTGCTTCAAAAGCATCTCGATAATACTGATCATTTGCATGATGATAACTAATAAATACATTGTGTCTATTCATAAAACTCGCATTATTTTTTATAACTGGATAAAAGTGTATTTAAGAATAATAAATATTTTCATTTTTTTATGGCAAATTACTATTTTCGGTTATCTAAAACATTAAATCGCAAGCGCCAAACTAAATACAGTCTTAATTGCAGAAAATACAATACCTAAAACGGCATTAATGATATTTTGTGCTGATATTAATCCTATACCCTCAATAGTTAATAAAGTATTACTAAGGGCCAAACGTTGTATTTCCAACCGAGCTTTTAACTCTTCATCACTAATAGCATTTTGAAGTTTTAGTTGGGCTAAAAAAGTCGCATTTTCGGCGAAATGTCTGAATTCATGTTCTGCGTAAGGCTGCAAGGATTTCCAGGTCTTTCCTAATTCACCCTTTGCAGCATCAATGCAATCAGATACAATTTTTTCATAATCTATGTTTGCCATATTATTTTTTTGGTTTAAGTTCCTCCTGAAGTTTAATAAGAGCATCGAATGCCGAGTTAATGCCATTTTGTATATCTCTTTTATCATCTGGAGAATCAGTAAATCCTCTTTTGTGTAAATTTTCAAAAACGTGCATTATATTATCGATATTATTAATTTCTTTTAAAACTAATGTGCCTTTTTTACCAAGGTATTTAGACCGCGCTCTAAGTGTTATTAGATCTGCGTTCATATGGTCATAATAGTCCTGAAAATTTGAAATATTATGATTATTGGGATTTGAATCTGAAATTGTTCTTTGTAATTTAATAAAGTGGACGTTAAAATCGTTTTGAATTTTGGTGGCAGTACTTTCTATAATTGGATCATAGCCGGCTATAAAAACTACTTTGCAGCTTAATAAAAATGCCAATAATACTATAGTTATTTTAAATTTCATTTCGGTTTTAATAATATTATAATATGATTTAGTGTTTATTTAATGTTAGCCATTTCTCTACTTTAGATGCACCTATACTGGGTGCATAATATTCCACTGGATTTATAATTCTATTCATACAGTTGGTTTTTAATTATTCTTGAAGGCATAAGCTATCTG
>JANPOX010000327.1:0-2538 GCA_031428235.1 Bacteroidia bacterium
CTACCAAAATATCAGAGGGGTAGTGCACACCTAAATAAATTCTGGAGTAGGCTGTTATTGCAGCCCATAAAAAAAAAGTGCTTCTGAACAGGAGGGATTCTTTACTGAATAATAAAAAAAGCAACATCGCTATACCAAAACTATTGGTTGAATGCCCTGAAAAAAATCCATACATACCGCCTTTATAATCATGCACAATATGAACCTGGGCTTGGATTTCAAGATTATGAGTGGGACGGTACCGCTTAATAGCATGCTTGGTAATGTTAGACGTTTGATCCGTTAAAAGAATCATTAAACCCAGAAATCCCAGTAAAATGAAGAGTTTTCGCGAACCGTACTTTTTATAAACCATGTATAACCAGTATGCAAATAAAGGAGTAAAGATCCAAATCCCCGAAACATACCACATCAAAACGTCTACTAGCGGACAGTTACACGCATTAATCATCAGCAATAATTGCCGGTCTAATAATTCCAGTTGGTCAAACATTATTTAAAAATAGAAAAAAAGACTTTATCTATTGCATTTTTCGACTAATACAGGATTGTTAAAAACTTGTTAGTACCAGATCATTATAGATTTTTAAGGACTTTTCAACAAAGTAGTGATATGCAGTGCGAACAATTATCTTTGTCTTTTTACTAGAGTTTATGAGCAATTTAAAGAAGATAAACAGCGCATTGATTTCCGTTTATTACAAAGATAACCTGGAGCCGGTTATTAAAAAATTAAACGAGTTGGGCGTGACGATTTACAGCACTGGAGGCACCCAAACATTTATAGAAAAATTGGGAGCTCCTGTAAAATCAGTGGAAGGATTAACTTCTTTTCCAGAGATTCTTGGCGGTAGAGTAAAAACATTACACCCGAAAATTTTTGGAGGTATTCTTGGAAGAAGGGAACTGGATACTGACGTAACCCAAATGGAACAACATGATATCCCAACGATTGATTTAGTGATTGTTGATTTGTACCCTTTTGAAGAAACATTGGCAAGTGGTGCATCGGAAGAAGATATTATTGAAAAAATTGATATTGGTGGTATCTCATTGATCAGAGCTGCCGCTAAAAACTTTAATGATGTTGTGATCGTTTCTTCAAGAAATGAGTACTCTTCGTTATTGAATTTACTGAATGAAAAAAATGGTTTTTCAGATATTTCTGATCGTAAATCATATGCCGCAAAAGCATTTGCAATGAGCAGCTATTACGACTCTGCTATTTTTAATTATTTTAATTTAAGCGAACAGTTACCGGTTTTAAGAAACAGCATCAACAGTGGTGCAGTTTTAAGGTATGGAGAAAATCCCCATCAAAAAGGTTTGTTCTATGGCGACATGGAAGCTATGTTTGAAAAATTGAATGGTAAAGAATTATCTTATAATAATTTGCTCGATGTAGATGCGGCTGTTAACTTAATGGCTGATTTTACTGAAGAACCCACCTTTGCTATTTTAAAACACAATAATGCCTGCGGTATATCCAGTAGACCTAAATTAGCCGATGCCTATAGGGATGCTTTAGCAGGTGATCCGGTTTCCGCCTTTGGTGGAATTTTAATTAGCAACACTGAAATTGATTTTGAAACAGCGGAAGAGATCCATAAATTATTCTGTGAAGTGGTAATCGCTCCTTCTTATTCTGCAAATGCCTTGGCAATTTTAAAAACAAAAAACAACAGGATCATTCTGATTCAAAAGACTGTAGAACTTCCACAAAAACAAATTCGTACTTTATTGAATGGAATTGTTGAGCAGGACAGGGATTCTGTTTCTGAGAACAAAACGAATTTACAAACGGTAACTAACGTAGCACCAACTGAAGCACAAATAAAAGATTTGTTATTTGCAAATAAATTAGCGAAACACACAAAATCAAATACTGTGGTATTGGCAAAAAACAGTCAGTTGCTTGCAAGTGGTACAGGTCAAACCTCACGAGTTGACGCTTTAAAACAGGCAATTGTAAAAGCAGAGACTTTTGGATTTGATCTAAAAGGAGCAGTAATGGCCAGTGACGCCTTTTTTCCTTTCGCAGATTGCGTGGAAATAGCCCATAAAGTGGGTGTAGATACTGTAATTCAACCTGGCGGTTCTATTAAGGATAAAGATAGTATAGAATATTGCAACGCAAAAGGCATGAGCATGGTATTTACAAATACAAGACATTTTAAACATTAAGATATAATTATATAACAATTTTACTAAAACACTACTTTACTTTACACTCAAGAATATGGCACTATTTGATTTTTTAACTCAGGACATTGCAATTGACTTAGGTACAGCCAATACCATTATTATTCATAACGAGAAAGTGGTTGTGGATCAACCTAGTATTGTTGCAGTGGATAGAACAACTGGTAAAGTGATTGCCGTTGGAAAACAGGCTCAGATGATGCATGGTAAAACACATGAGAACATTAAAACCATTCGTCCGTTGAGAGATGGAGTAATTGCCGATTTCCAGGCGGCAGAGGAAATGATCAAAGGAATGATCAAAATGATCAACCCGGGAAATCGTTTTTTTAAACC
>JANPOX010000328.1:0-9322 GCA_031428235.1 Bacteroidia bacterium
TTACAATTATAGTCTAATTCAATAATTACCAGATTAATTTTACCTTCCTTAAGTTTTAAATTTAAATCATCCTCCGATTTAGCGAAGGATACCAGGTAATTCTTTTCTTCTAAGTAATCTACCGTTTTTTTAACGGAAGATTCGGAATTGGCACAGATTATTATATGGAATGGTTGTGACATGTTTAAAAAAAGGCACGAACGATGTTCGTGCCTTTACTTAATATGAGAATTACTTATTGATAACTAATTTCTTTGTTTCTTTTGATCCATTTACATCTAATGAGATGTAGTATATCCCTGAAGATAAATCAGAAGTGTTAACGTTGATAACATTGTTTCCTTTATCAAATGAATTGTTATGAGAAATAACAGATACTAAATTACCTAAGATATCATAGATGTTAACTGATACATTATTTTTTTCAGCCATATCAAAAGATATAGTTGTACTTTGAGTTGCAGGATTAGGATATACAACAAATGAATTAGCTATAACTTTAGATACTTCGTTGATTCCAGTAAATCCTCCAACAAATGCCGGGCTTGCAAATGAAGCGCCAGTAGATGCTGTTGAAGTTGCTTTTAAACGGTAGTCAGAACCAGAACCTAATGCATTAAATGCAGCAACGAAATCAATTTGTGCAATAGTAGTTGCAGTGTCAATGTTTGTAGCTGATGCGTAAGTATGATACCAAACCTGAGTAAAAGCCGTCGCAGATTCTGTAATAAATGTAGAAGGAATTTCAGCAGTGACATTAATGTTAGAGAAGTAAGCCATTGAATCGGTTCCAACTGCCTGAAAATTATCTTGTGTTACTGCATTTTGAAAACGTAAACCTTTTTCGTAACCTAAGATCAAAGAATTTAAAAGACTTAATGCAGAGTTACGACGAATATGAGCAGATGCTTCATGTGCTTCACCTGCAGGTAAAGTACCAGCACCATAAACAGTTCCATCACCTTTAGCACCAATTAAAGTCATGTTAGAAAATACAGGCTTAGTTAATGGTGATACTAAATAAGGAGAAGTTCCGTTATTATCAGATTCGAAACCATTACTTGCACCACCTGAGATAGCATCCCAGATATCCGGATCTTTAACACCTAAACCAAATTGAACACGTCCTCTGTAACCAAAGTCAGTATCGAAATCATCGTCAGTTCCTCTGAATGCAATTAAATGTTTTGCATCAACAGTTCCACCAAACCATTCGTATGAATCATCTCCTGAAAAAGATACCTGGATATGGTCAATTTTTGTTCCTGAACCAACAGCACCTAGAGTTAATCCATTAATTTCAGAGTTTGTTTGTAATGGATCTAATGCAACTCCTGCAAATTCAATTCTTACATAAGATAAAACACCTGAGTTATCTGCATCATTTGTTCCTCCATAATATCTTAAAGGATCAGCTGTTACGAAACCTTCTATTTTACTTACGTTAGGACTAGTAGAAATGCCTCCTGTATTGATCATACCATTTCCGCAAATAATAACTCCACCCCAGTCACCAGGATTACGACCGTTTGCAACTGATTGAATAGAAGTAAAAACGATTGGCTGAGAAGCAGTTCCCTGTGCCATGATCTTTGAACCTCTTGTGATGATCAAAGTACCCGGAGTTAAACTTGCATCAATCATTTTACATCTGATAACTGTTCCCGGAGCAATAGTTAAAACTGCATTGTTTTTTACATGAACAAAACCATCCAGATAAACTGTTCCACTAATGGAAGTATTTGAAGAAATATCTCCTGTTAAAGTTGTTGTTGGTGTTGCATAATTTGTGTTTTCAGGATCCCAGTTAGCCCAGCCCGATGTCCAGTCTGTAGCAGGTGTATTGTCAGTAACCGGAAAAGCACCTTTATAAGATGTAACATCCCAGGTAAACGCTGATTGTGCGTTTAAAAATGAGCAAGCTAATAATGCTGCCGCTGATAAGTAAATTTTTTTCATTTTTTGTTTTGTTTTAGTTTTTGTTATAATCGCACAAATGTATTTTCGAACCTTTTCTTTAACATTAAACTAAGTTTACATCTACTTTACAATTACATTAACTCAACGTTAACAAAAAAGACTATGATTTACACAGTCTTAACATTGCATGTCTTTTTTTAAGCTAATTAAAACTTATAAGAAAAAGATAAAGAGATCGTGGGAGCCAGTTTTGTGCTGAACATGATATTATCTGTTTGATAACTATGTGTCAGGTTTTGGTTTTCCTTTTCGGAAGCTTTATCCAGTTTACCATTTTTATTAATATCCTGATACCAGATTTGACGTTGAGCCAAAACATCCCTTACATTCAACTTAATCTCAAATTTTTGCTTAAATATTTTTGATAATTGGAAATCCAAAACATGACGTGGTGTTTCATAAAAATCAGGTTCTGCATCATTACCAACAATAACAATTCTTCTGCCTATAACGTTATAAGAAATACTAGCACCCCAACCTTTATCCAAGTCGAGATACTGAAGACCTGCATTGATAATATATGGTGACTGACCTTGTAGTGGACGTGTGTCGGCAGTGGTACCTAAAATCTTGCTTACATCTACTTTCGATTTAATGTAAGCGAAGTTTGTGAACAAAGTTAAATTGTCAAGAATTTTTGAGGAGTCAGTTCTGAATATTGTACTTAATTTAAAACGGTATTCTAATTCAACGCCGATATTTTCAACTAAGGGTACATTTACATAAGTTAAACTTTTTATTTGTGCGGCACCATCAACCGACATCTCTGTGGCATTGGTAATACGTTTATAGAAACCGGATGCCGAAACAATTTGCCCCGCTCCCGGATACCATTCTCCTCGGATATCATAGTTATCTATCTTGGCTCTTACCAAGCCGGGATTTCCTGCAATACTATATCCGGTAATAAAATCTTTAAATGTAAATGGCACTAATTCCCTAAATTCAGGTCTCGAAATTGTTTGATAGAATGCAAGCCTGATGTTTATCATGTCATTAATACTATACACGGCATTAATAGAAGGCAAGATATCTATAACAGTTGAATCACGCACAGTTGCAGTATCGGGTTGTAAGTAATAGGTTATTTTTTGATGATAGGATTCAACTCGTGCCCCATAAATGAATCTGAATTTTTCAAATATTCTGGAATCTATAGACAGGTATCCTGCATGTAACATAGCAGATGCCTTATAATTATCTTTTGGTGTTGTTGCTTCGGCTAGTAAAAAACCGCCATCTTTATTGCCAGCCCATTCAGGATGTATGCCTATATTTTCGGGAGCGAAGATCTGACTTTCATTTAATTGCAAAAGAGATACGTTGGACTGCAGTGATGAATTCTTTCGATATAAAGCATAACCTAAGAATCGTGCTTCAAAGCTTCTATCTCTGAAAATATGGTTTCCACCTATCTTTACTTCATGTTGGGATTTTTTTATTTTAAAGGCTCTACTAATGTCATATTTCGCGCTTTTTATAGTTTCTTTAGTAGTAGCAAATAACATAGTGCCTCCGTTATCTGTAGAAGTTGTATTTTTTACAGTTTCGATAACTGCGCTATAAGGAATAGAATCATTTTCTACATTTTGCGCAAGCGAGTGCTTAATATATTTCATGGTTCTTAAATTAGGAAGTTCTCTTTTTATGTCGCTATAGCCTACAACCCACTTGATCTTTATTTTTGCTTTTTCAAGATAATGATCTCCGTTTAATTGTCCTGAATATATCTGGTTTTGTGTAAACCATCTTACGTTCGATTTTTCCCATAATTGACCTCCGTAATCAAGAGCTCCTCGTCGTGTTACTACCTTGTCTTCTGAATTGATACTGTATAGATTTTTTAACCCTATCTGATGATTATCATTTAGTTTATAGGCCAGGTTCCATAAAACACTTGCTAAAACATTTGTAGTATATGAAGTATCCTTGTAATCAGAAAGCTTCGTCACAGGATTTTCTTCACCTTCTTCAAAAAAATCTCTTTTGTTTGTAAAAACTGTATTGTTGTTTTTATTGTAGGTAATAGCGAAAATACTTCCTGCCTGTTTTTTAAATATTTTTCCAACGTTAGCCAATGAATATTGAAAATTCATATTTGGTAGCGCCTGTTTGTTTTGCAGAGTCCAGTCATAGTTTACCAGTTTGGCATACTCTATCTGGTCCAGTTTCACGTTTGAAAAATCTCTGGTTGTTGGTAATCCACCTGCAATGGCACGGGTTCCGTCATCAATTCCAAGAAAATCTGTTTTTCCTCCTTTGTATGTTTTAAATTCTTTAAAGGTTGTTTGGCTATTATACCCACCGCCTATAGCAATAGTTTGCGAATTCTTTTCAGGGATACTTTTGGTATTTATCTGTATAACTCCGCCCGCGAAATCACCTGGCAGATCTGGCGTTGCCGTTTTTAAAATAACGATATTGTCTAATAAATTAGCCGGAAAGATATCAAATGAAAACGCTTTTTTGTCACTTTCCGAACTTGGTAATGGAGCACCGTTAATAAAGGCTGCGTTATACCGGTCGCTCATACCACGAATAATCGCAAATTTATTATCCTGAATGGTTGCCCCACTGATTCGTTTAATCACATCACTGGTTGTTCTGTCAGGTGTTTTTTTAATACTTTCTGATGAGATGCCATCACTCACACTGGCATTATTTTTTTGCATAACCAATAAAGTATTAGTATTTTCTTTATTCATTTCTGCCTGAATTACTACTTCATTCAATGTTTGAGAACTCGACTGGTCTAGCGTAATATTAAAATCGGTGACATCGTTTGCTTTTACGATAACATCAACAAATTTTTTATTATCGTACGTAATATAGCTTGCTATGATCGTATATTTTCCGGGTTGTAATCCGGATAGTGAAAAATTTCCGTCAAAATCACTTGATGCACCTTTAGTTGTGCCTTCAATTAATACTGTAGCGCCTGGAAGTGTTTCTCCTGTTTTGGCATCTACAATTTTTCCGTTAATTTTTCCAGTTTGCGCATTCATCAAAGTAATTGAAGATACAAATGCGAGTGTAAGTAGTAGTTTGTAGAGCATGGTGGTTTTAAAATTTACACCGCAAAAAAACAATACTTACTTAAGGTTTACGTCAAGTCTACATTACGTTAATATTAAATCAAAACACTATTTTAAATAATTACTTAATGATTAATTAACATAGCCTATATTTAGAATTCAATTCCTATTAATGACACATCATCGGTTTGTTGTGTACCTTCTCTCCAGGTTTCGAAAATAAATTCTATTAATTCCTGCTGATAATCCATAGGTAAACCATTATAGTTAGCTAACATATTTAGCAAACGCTTCCTGCTGAATTTTTTATTGTTCTCTGAATCGAACTGGTGCTTGATCCCATCAGAAAAAAAGTAGAGTTTTGCTTTTTCTTCTAAGATTAAACTATAGGTATCAAAAACCCTCTCTTTTTCTATTTGCCAACCACCAATTGGATAGCTATTTCCCTTATAAATTTTTATCGAATCATTTTGATGTATTGCAAACTCGCCGCCGCCGCAGGCATATTGAAATTCTCTGGTTTTGGTATTAAATGAAATAATGGTAATCTCTAGCCAATCATTATTAAATTGTGAATCATGCAGTTCATTATTAAATGTTTCTATCCATTTTTTATCCAGTTCGGTAAGGTAATCACCAACCTTATCAAAGTTTTTTTGAATCACGTAATTAAGCAAACTAATTCCTAGTACAGAAAGCATCGCCCCAGAAACGCCATGTCCTGTGCAATCAGCCAAAGCAAAGTAAATGACATCTTCTTTGGTAGTTAACCAGTAAAAATCCCCGCCAATTTTATCCTGAGGTTTATAATAGACGAAGTGATCATTAAAGAATTTATTGAAATGACGGGTCTTAGGTAGCAATCCATTTTGAATGGTTTGAGCATAAACTAAACTATTTTCATGATCTGTAATTGTTGTTTGGCACATAGGTCCATATATTTTTTACAAAGATCATACTCTTAAATTAAGTGAACAGTAAATGTACATTAGCTTAATATTATGAATCAGATAAATAACTTCCATCTTCCAATAGCTTAGTTGTGAAATAATAAAATGACGTCGAATAATTTTTCATAAAAAAAGGCGCTTCATTTTCTTGAAGTGCCTTTTAATATTTTGTTATTTCTCTAAAGTTTATAAGGAAGTGAAATCAGTAGTTTTAATTAAAACACCATTTTCATCCCACTGTTTCCAGGTGCCGGTTTTTTCTCCGTCTTTATAGCTCATTTCAAAAATCTTTGTTCCATTATCATCGTAAACAAACCAATTACCATTTTTTTTATCATTTAAGTAAGATGCTTCTGCAATCTTAGTTCCACTGGCATTAAAGCGAGTCCATAGCCCAAATTTTAAATTGTTTTCATATTGTCCGGTTTCAAATTTTTTCCCGTTCTGATAATATTTTGTTGATTCCCCGTTAAGTTGCCCATTTTTAATAATTAATTCTTCTTTAATTGATCCGCTTTCAAAATATAAAATATGTTTTCCCGTGTAAGCAGTTTGATTTTGCACATAGATTCCATTATCAAAACTAATATCCTGTGAAAAAGAAGTTTTTACAATAAAAAGACAAAATAAAATGAAGAAATTTTTCATGATGGAAGGGTTTAATTGTATGAATTTAAAATCAGTTAATGATTTCAATACAATTATACCAAAAAGTGCGTTTATTGTTACAATAGTAACAGAAACTTAACTTTAACTTTACATTGGAAAAGCTCTATTCAGGTGAAAGATTGACGGTTAAATTGCCCGAAATGCTTTGTAGATCCTTTAAATTAAACATTTTTGAGTTATAACCAACCTGAGAAAATTCTAATGTTAAATTATTATCTGATGTAAGTTCGAGGTAAAGGAAAAAGTTGCCATCAAGATCTGAATAAACTGTTTTGTTGCAATCCGCACAAGCAATTTTAACTCCTGCTAAACTCTCATTATTATTAAGGTCAGAAATCTTCCCACTTAAGATCAAAGTTCTTGGTTTATCTAACTTATGGTTTTCTCTGGCAAAGCCTAACACACACACGAAAAGACTTAAAACAATAATTAATAGGAGCTCCTTTTTCATGATACAAATTAAGCACATGAAGTTTAAGTTAAGATAAGGCTAATGTTACGAGATCGTTAAATATTAATCGGCCTAAACTTTAAACAACTTTATTATTTTTTATTTTCAATAAACTGGTATTTAAAATAACAACACAGTTTATTCCTAATTGCGCAGTTTCAGTTATTTTCTTTTCGGGATATTGGTATTTGAGTTCTTTGTTTATGGTTTTGTATAATTCAGTAAATAGTTCAATGTCTTTAATCGCTTTTTTTGACAGCTTGGTTTTTATGGTTGGATTAGAATCAATTTCTTTTTTAATATGGGTAATGAGTTGGGTCGTCTTTATCCGGTGTTCAATAATTTCATGCTTTAAATCATCCCTTACAATTTGCTTGATAGCTTTATTGATAAGTATATAGGATAAATTAATTGATTCTATGAAATAATTAGTGTCAAATGCTTTTTTGTTCCGATCAATTAAATGCTTAATCATTGTGGCCATAATTTAATTTATAGTAACACGAATCTAATGAAGACTATGTAAACTTATTATTAAATATGGCTGTATATATGGAAATATGTAAGTGAATTTTAAAGTAAATGAATTTTCTGTATTGAAACTTATATTATTTCCACAGCGGACAATATTACCTTAGTATTAACGAATTCAGCAAAATAATGCCATATCTTAATATTTATTTAACGTTAAACCCAATGTTTAAGGTTAAATTTGTCCCGATTAAAAACCTATGAGTACTGAAAATAATTTATATAAAATTCTACTTGTTGATGATGAGCAGGATATCCTTGATTTTTTGAGTTATAATTTACAAAAGGAAGGTTTCCAGGTATATACTGCCCTTAATGGAAAAGATGCTATTCAAATCGCAAAAAAGGAAGTGCCGCATTTAATTGTTCTTGACGTAATGATGCCTGAAATGGATGGCATTGATACATGCAGGGAGATTCGTGATACTGCAGGATTGAAAGATGTTATGATTGCTTTTTTAAGTGCGCGTAATGAAGATTATTCTCAAATTGCCGGCTTTGAAGTAGGAGCTGATGATTATATCACAAAACCCATTAAACCAAGAGTCTTTATTAGTCGTGTAAAAGCTTTATTAAGAAGGTATGCACCTGAACAAAAAACAACGGAACTTAATTTAGGTGGTATAAAAATTGATAAGGAGAAATACAGTGTTTTTAAAGATGGTATTGAAATCCCTTTTCCAAAAAAAGAGTTTAAACTGTTATCACTTTTAGCGAGTAAGCCCGGTAAAGTTTTTACACGTGAGTTTATTCTGGAACAGGTTTGGGGCGATGAAGTAGTGGTAGGTGATAGAACCATAGATGTTCATATCAGAAAGTTAAGGGAAAAATTAGGGGATGATTTTATCAAAACAATTAAAGGAATCGGATATAAATTTGAATTCTAATAGCGACAATAGTCGCTATTTTTTTTGTTCATTATAGGCTTTTATATAATCCGGCCAGGGGATTGTTTTATATTTATCTTCCGCATAATATTTTAAAATTGGCAACAATGTTTTTGGAGTTAAAAACATGGTTAAGGCATCCAATGTATTTTGTTTATCGTCCAACACAGCAATGGATGGGAATTGCAGCCTGTTGTTTGTAACCTTTAATGCAAAAGTATTTAATGGATAACCATTCAAAACCGTTTTAAAACATTTTTCTCCTTTAAACACAATTGTATCATTACTTTCCGCATCAAAATTGATCAAATAAAAATGTTTATTGATGTAGTTAGAAATGCTAGTGTCTTTTAAAGTAGTGGCGTTTTGAACTTTGCAGGAATTACAAAATCCTGCAAATATATTCACCAGTATTTTCTTAGGGTTCTTTTTTTGTAATTTCTCAATCTCTTTTAAATTGTATAGTTTCAGAGCTCCCTTTTTAAAAACTGTATCATAAAAAGTATGATTAAACTGCTCCGAAAAATCTTCGTAAGAAGCAGATTTATAGACATTTTCAACGGTAAATACCAACAAGGGCTCTAGTTTCTTTTCTTCCAAAAATCCCTGTGACAATAAATTATATTCAAAATTATTTGATACAAAAATGGTTGATGGATAACTTAAGCTGTTTCCTAAAAATTTGATTGCTAATTCATGTGGCGTTTTGGGAGCAGGTGATGTTGGTTTATAAACTTTGCCATTATACTCTATGGTATCTTTAGTTTCCGCATTGAATTTAATCGGGTAATAAAACTGATTAACATATCCTGCAATATT
>JANPOX010000329.1:0-9897 GCA_031428235.1 Bacteroidia bacterium
ATTTACATAAAATAATCGCAAATCTGCGACTAAAAAAAATAGCGTATCTTTGCCAAAATTACCCATCATGACTACTTTCAAAGACCTCAACCTAACCAAACAAATACTTAATGCGTTAAGCGATATAGGCTTTGAAAGTCCGACCCCCATTCAGGAAAAAGCATTCCCGGTAATTATGTCCGGGAAAGATGCCGTGGGAATTGCCCAAACAGGTACTGGTAAAACATTTGCTTACTTACTACCGATTTTAAAACAGTTAACTTATTCAGAGCAGCGTCAGCCACGCGTATTGATCGTGGTTCCTACAAGGGAGTTAGTAGTTCAGGTGGTGGATGAAGTAGCAAAGTTATCAAAGTATATGCAGGCACGTTGCACAGGTGTATATGGCGGAGGCAATATCAATATTCAGAAACAAAAAGTGTATGATGGTATTGATATTTTAGTGGCCACACCAGGGCGGTTAATTGACCTTACCTTAAGCAGAACGCTTCAGTTCAACAGCATTCAAAAATTAGTGATTGATGAAGTAGATGAAATGCTGAACTTAGGATTTCGCTCACAATTAATAAAGATCCTAGACATCCTTCCTGAGAAACGTCAGAATTTAATGTTTTCTGCGACTTTAAATGAAGATGTGGAAATGATGATCGAAAATTATTTTTACAAACCGGAGTACATCGAATTAATCAGCCGTGGAACACCATTAGAAAAAATCATTCAGCAGGCATATAATGTTCCGAACTTTTATACAAAAGTAAATTTACTGGAGCACTTATTAAGAACAGAAAAACATTTCACGAAAGTATTATTGTTTGTAAAAAATAAAAAAATAGCTGATGATATTTTCAAAGCATTAGAAAAAGAATTTGCAGAAGAGATTGGAGTAATACATTCCAACAAATCTCAACCTCAGCGTTTTAGTGCGGTTAAGAAATTTGACGATGGCACGCACCGTTTATTAATTGCAACGGATGTCATTGCCCGGGGATTGGATTTAAAGGACGTAACACACGTTATTAATTTTGATATGCCATCTAAAGAAGCAAGCGCGTACATTCACCGTATCGGGCGAACAGGCCGTGCAGATAAAACAGGTATTGCCTTAAGCTTCATCACCAAGTTAAATCTTCCAATGCAAAAAGAAATTGAAACATTGATGAAGAAAAAACTCGAGATCTTAGACTTGCCTGAAGCCGTTGAAATTGATGAGAATTTAACTCAGGATGAAAAACCGGTAACCCGTGATAAATCTTTAAAGAAATTACCGAAGCATGTTACACCAACCGGTGCTTTCCATGAGAAAAAAGACAAGAACAAAAAAGTCAATTTAGGTGGTAAACGCCGCCAGGAAAATTTGAGAAGGATCGCAGAAAAAAATGTAAGGAACAAACCTTTTTAAAGTCATCCTGAACTTGATTCAGGATCTCAACCTGAGCTTGCCACTTCGAGCTCGTCATTCCGAGGCGATACGACGAAACAATCTCAAAATAGTTTCCAAAACGCATGACGCAAGTGGTTATTTAGTGGTGATATTTCTATAGGCCTAATATGAATGAATACATAAAAAGAATTTTAAACATACTGACATTAAAACCAAAAACAGTTTTCTTGATTGATGGTCTGGGAGCTATTTTAACAGCTTTTCTTTTAATGACAGTTCTTAGAAATTTTAGCGAATATTTTGGAATGCCTCGAGATACACTTACAACACTTTCAATAACTGCACTAATTTTCGCTCTTTATTCATTCTCCTGTTTTGTGTTTTCAAATAACACTACTCAAAAACTTTTACTTCCTATTATTATAGCTAATTTATCTTACTGTGTTTTCACACTTGGCTTTGTAATATATTTTCACAATAGACTTACAATTTTAGACATAGCTTATTTTCTGGTAGAGATTTTAATGATATCTGCACTTGTTTATATTGAATTAAAAACCTTAAAAGTAAGTAGACAATAAGAGGTAATAATTGTAACCGCGAAAGCGCATTCATCAATTGATACACTCCATCAACACTTTATCCTTATTTAGTCAACTGTCTCTTCGAGCAGTCACTCTAATAAGATTCCCGAACTTGTTTCAGGATTTAAGCCAACACATATTTTATTATATTTGAATAACTATTCAGCTTGTCGCCATTTACAAACATTTGTAAATAACTATAATTGAATAAATGAGAGATAGCGAGTAGTTAGGCACAATGCTAAAACAAATAATATGAAAGCAAACATCTTTATAACAACAATAATGTTAATTTATTTGACATCTATGAAAGCTCAAATTGTTTTTCAGAAAACATTTGGGGGTACTAATTTTGATGTAGGACACTCCGTTCAACAAACTGCGGATGGTGGATATATTCTATTTGGACAGACAAGTAGTTTTGGAAGTGGCGCACAAGACATGTATCTTGTTAAAACAGACAATTTAGGAATTCAACAATGGTACAAAACCTATGGAGGACTGAACTGGGAGTTTGGAATATCAGCGCAACAAACAAGTGATGGAGGGTATATTCTTTGCGGTGGTTATTCTGGTCTTAGTAATGATTCATTAGCATTAATAAAAACCGATCCTAGCGGAATTGTAGTTTGGAATAAAAGATTTAGTGGCTCAATTGACAGAGAAGTTGGACAGTTTGTTCGTGAAACAACTGATGGTGGTTTTATCGCAGTGGGTTTTACGGGATCTGGATTTGCAACGGACATTTATTTTTTAAAAACAGACAACAATGGTAATGAATTATGGAGTAAAGTTTATAACAGCACTGGAAGGGAATACGGTGTAGGAGTTCGACAAACCAGCGATGGAGGATACGCAATAATTGGTGAAACCAATTCCAAAGGAAATGGTGGAAAAGATCTGTATTTACTTAAAACAAATAGTACTGGTGATACTATCTGGTCCAAAACATTTGGAACCTCGTCAGATGAAATCGGAAGGTCACTTTATATTACTTCAGACGGAGGCTACATTCTTCTCGGATATCAAGATTCAACTGGCGGAAATTTGTTTCTTGTTAAAACAGATGCTCTTGGCAATGAACAATGGCATAAATATTATGGTGGAACCGGTTGGGATATGGGTCATTCTGTGCAACAGACAAGTGACGGTGGATATGTTTTAGCTGGCAGAAAAGAAGATTTGGGATTAAATACAAATGATATGTATTGCATCAAAACAGACAACGTAGGAATTGTTCAGTGGGAATATACTTATCCAAAAGGATTTATAAGTGACGCTAACTCTGTTGAGCAAACCTTCGATGGCGGATATATACTGCTAGGATCAACAACAGATACTATTGGAGGAATATTTGACAGTGACATGTATCTCGTAAAGATTGGATCCAATGGTGTGTTGTCAATTCTAGAAAACAGTACCCAAATAAACATTACAACTTATCCAAATCCTTTTAATGAATATACGACAATTGAATTTGAAAACCCTAACAATAACGAATTCAAATTAAGAATTTTTAATTTGCAGGGTCAATTAGTTCAAACAATTGATGCCTTCAGAAACAATCAAGTAAGGATAGATGGAAATAATTTAGGCAACGGTATATATTTCTATCAGCTTTTATCAGAAAATAAAACTGTTGGATGTGGAAAATTAATTTTAGAATAAGCACTGTGCCTAACACATTGTAGGACAAGCTTACAAAAATCAATACATTTTCACGTAAGATAAATTTACGATTAAATTAATTTGTTTTGCACGTATGTAATTTGTATATTTGTACGTAACAAAACAAGAATTATGGACACCAAGTTGACACTAAAATTAGAAGAGTCAGTTATTGAAAAGGCAAAAAACTATGCTAAAAACCATAGAACGAGTCTTTCTAAACTAATTGAGAACTATCTTCTAAACATAACCAATGACAAACAAAAAGAAGAAAAAATAACTCCTTTAGTTAAAAGTTTGTCCGGAATTATTGACCTTCCAAAAGGGTACGATCATAAAAGAGACTATTCTGATTTTCTCTTAAATAAATATAAATAATGGAGAAGGTTTTTGTAGACACTGTCATCATTCTTGACTTGCTGAGTTTTCGAGAACCTTTTTATAATTCTTCTGCTCATTTATTTTCAGAGGCAGATAAAGGAAAAATTAAGCTTCACGTTTCTTCTTTGTCATTTTCCAACTTAAATTATATTTTATCAAAACAATACTCAGCAGACCAAGCGAGAAAAAAGTTATTAAAGTTTAAAACGTTAGTAACAGTTTTAGCTGTAACAGATAAAGTAATAGAATTAGCTCTATCGTCTGATTTTAAAGACTTTGAAGATGGTTTACAATATTTCACTGCAATTGAAAATAACATAAAGATATTATTGACAAGAAATTTAAAGGATTATAAAACTGCAGAAATTCCGATAATGACAGCAGAACAATATCTGAAGGGAAGGTAGAAAAAACTGTCAGCCACTAACAGCAGCTCCCCTTAATACAAGTTTGTACCAGGTAAGTTTTAAGCTTCAACTCATTTCTAAATACTGTAACCCAATTTTTATTTTTCCCACAAAATCGTTAAGATCATCAACACACATAAAAATAGTAAGTAAATTAACCCTTAATGAGCTTCCAGCCAGTTCACGCCAACACCCATTCCTACTTCCACAGGAACATTTAATGGCAGGGCATTCTTCATGTGCTTTTCAATAATAGGTTTAATAAGATCCAGTTCAGGTTTATATACATCAAACACCAATTCATCATGCACCTGCAAGATCATGCGTGATTTAATATTCATTCCTTTTAATTCATTATGAATATTGATCATCGCCACCTTGATCATATCAGCGGCAGAACCTTGTATAGGAGCGTTAATAGCATTTCGCTCAGCATAAGATCTTACTGTTGCGTTAGCAGAGTTAATGTCTTTCAACCAGCGTCTGCGACCTAATAAAGTCTGCACATAACCGTTGGTCTTTGCAAAAGCAATCTCGTTATCCATGTAGGTCTTAATAGAACCATACTGCGCAAAATAATTATCAATCAGTTGTTTGGCTTCTGCCCTTGGTATATTTAAATTATCCGCCAAACCAAAAGCACCTTGTCCGTAAATAATTCCAAAGTTTACACTCTTTGCTTTGTAACGCATTTCCTTTGTTACTTCACTTTCTTCAATGCCATAAACTTTAGCAGCAGTGGCTGTATGAATATCCTTCCCTGAATTAAAGGCTTCACACATATTCGGATCTTTACTGATAGATGCCACAATACGTAATTCAATTTGTGAATAATCCGCACTTAATAAAATGTATTCATCATTACGCGGAATAAATGCTTTACGAATCTGTCTCCCTCTCTCTGTTCTAATAGGAATATTCTGAAGGTTAGGATTATCACTGCTCAAACGCCCGGTAACAGCCACCACCTGGTTAAAGGTTGTATGAATACGATTTGTTTTAGGGTTCACTAATAAAGGCAAAGTATCAACATAAGTTGATTTTAATTTCACAAGCTCCCTGTAATCTAAGATCTTAGCAATGATAGGATGTTTCCCTTCCAGTTTGGAAAGAACATCTTCGCCGGTAGCATATTGCCCGGTCTTTGTTTTCTTGGCCTTATCAGTAATTTTTAAATATTCAAATAAAATCTCTCCTACCTGCTTCGGTGAAGAAATATTAAATTTTGTTCCGGCCAATGCCTGGATCTCTGCATCCACTTTCGTAATATCTTCCTGCAACTGCGCAGAAAATTCATTCAAAGCAGTAACATCAATGTGAATACCTTCACGCTCCATTCCCGCCAACGCTTCAATTAAAGGTAGTTCCACTTCATGAAATAATTTCTCAGTCCCGGCATCTTTTAAAAGTGGCACAAACGCTTCTTTTAATTTTAAAGTGACATCTGCATCTTCTGCGGCATAATTTGTAATCACTTCTATAGGGACATCACGCATGCCCAACTGATCTTTGCCTTTCTTACCAATTAACTCCTCAATGCTAATGGGTGAATAATTCAAATAGGTTTCTGCTAAAATATTCATGTTATGACGCATGTCGGGCATAAATAAAAAATGTGCTACCATGGTATCCCACAATTTATTTTTGATCTCAACCCCGTAATTTTTTAGAACCTGCATATCATATTTGATATTCTGTCCTATTAAAGTTTTGGAAGAATCGCCAAACAATGGTTTAAACCGATCGATTAAAGTCTGCGCTTCCTGTTGATTCTCCGGAACAGGAATATAATATGCTTCATTTACTTTCACTGAGAATGACATTCCAACAACCTCCGCAGCAATGGTATCTAATGACGTGGTTTCAGAGTCAAAACAAAACTCAAAACTTGTATTTAAAAGGTTAATGAGATTTGTGATCTTTTCATCAGTATCACTAAGCATGTAATTTGGATTGGTATCCTTAATCGTTTGAAAAGTCTTAGCATCTTCTGCCATCACAAGCTCTAAATGCTCTTCGCTGAACAAATCGCCACCGTTAAACAAATCTGCTTTTGGTTTAGGCTCTTCTTTTTTAATGGTCTTCGGCGCACTATTAAACGAATCCTTACCGCCACCAATATCTTCACCCAATACTTTTTGAGCAATGGTTCTGAATTCCAATTCGGTAAACAACTCTTTTAAAACTTCTTTATTGACTTGCTTAATAGCCAATTCTTTTTCATTGAACTCCACAGGTACATCAAGTATAATAGTTGCTAACCATTTTGATTGAATGGCTTTGTCCTTATGCTCTTCAACTTTTTCCTTGAGCTTACCTTTTAATTTATCCGTATTAGCAAGCAGGTTTTCAATAGTTCCAAAATCTTTTACTAATTGAATGGCGGTCTTCTCTCCTACTCCGGGTATTCCCGGAATATTATCAACCTTATCACCCATTAATCCTAAAATATCAATCAGCTGTCCAACATGAGTGATCTCCCATTTCTTGCAGATCTCCGCAACACCTAATACTTCAGCACCTGCACCAAAACGGGCGGGTTTATAAATGAAAGTATTTTCATCCACCAACTGACCGTAATCCTTATCAGGCGTCATCATGTACGTAGTGAACCCTTGTCGTTCCGCAACTTTAGCTAAAGTACCAATGGCATCATCAGCTTCGTAACCCGGTGTTTTAATAACAGGTATATTAAAACCTTCAATTAATTGCATGATATAAGGAATACAGGTTCTAAGATCTTCCGGCATCTCTTCGCGTTGCGCTTTATATTCCACATATTCTGTATGTCTCACAGTAGCCTCTGGTGTATCAAACACAACCGCGATATGCGTTGGCTTTTCTTTATTTAAAATTTCCAGTAAGGTATTTGTAAACCCAAATATCGCTGAAGTGTTTAACCCTTTGGAAGTAACGCGGGGATTAGTACTGAATGCAAAATAAGCTCTGTAAATTAAAGCGTAAGCATCCAGAAGAAATAATTTTTTTGGAGTATCTTTTGTTATCATGTTTTATTTTTAAATGCTTGCAGTAACCATGTTGAATTTATTACCATAATTATCAGGAATTTCATTACCGATAATTTTTAATTCAATGAAATATTAAAGAGGAAATTTAATTTCGTAAATGGTTGGCCACATTTTACCTGTGATCATTACTCTATTAGAAATAGAATCGTAAGCAATGCCATTCATTTCTAATGAATTTGGATTTATTGTCTTGCTCTGTTCTGACAACGAACTTAAATTGATTTTAGCAACCACATTACCTGTGCTGGGGTCAATTTTCACAATGAAGTTAGTCATCCAAATATTAGCATAAATATATCCTTTGATATATTCAAGTTCATTTAAATGTTCCACAACATATCCATTCTCAGCTACATCTAATGTTTTGGTTACTACAAAACTGGTAGGGTCGAAATACGTTAAATAGCTAGTGCCATCACTCATAATTAAACTTTTACCGTCAGTGGTTAATCCCCAACCTTCTTTGTTCGTGTAATTAAATTTTCCGATGTTCTTAAATGTTTTTGCATCGTAAACAAACCCTGTTTGATTTTTCCAGGTTACCTGAAATACTTTCCCATCCAAAATAACGATTCCTTCACCAAAATAAACATTTCTATCTATTTCTGCTTTCACATCAATCTTCCCGGTTTTAAGATCTACTATTCCGAATAAAGATTTTGTCTGTGGTGAGTTATCTGGTGCTCCGGTACTTTCAAATAGTTTACCATCATGAAATAAAAATCCTTCAGTAAAAGAGTTAACATCATGAGGATATTGGTTTTGAACCTTGAATTCTAATTCCGGTGTTTCATTAATTTCTTCAACTACCGGAGGCTGAACGACTGCTTTTGGTTTATCAGGCCCACAAGCAGTAAACACCATAACTCCTGCAATAATAAATGAAATATATTTTATTTTATTGTACATATAATTCTAAAAAATTTAAATGCTCCAGCTAACGCCATCCTTACTATCTTTCACTTGGATATGAGCTTCTGTTAATTTATTTCTTATTTCATCCGAGGTAGTAAAATCCTTATTGGCCTTTGCTTTATCTCTGAGTTCCAAAACTAATTGCATTACGCCTTCCAATGCCGCACTAGCCTTGCCCGTGGATTCTTCTTCTTTTCTTAAACCCATTACATCAAAGATGAAATGCTGATAGATTTTATTTAATAAATCAATATCCGATTGCGTTAAAGATGCTTTCTTGTCATTAGCTGAATTGATTAAACGGATGGCATCAAATAAATGAGCGATCAACACCGGTGTATTAAAATCATCATTCATAGCGTCATAACAGGAGCGTTCCAATGCCAAAACATTTTCAGAGGATGTTGTAGATGCCTTTAACGTCTGAAGCACTTTATAGCTGTCCATCAAACGCGTGTATGCTTTTTCAGATGCTGTTAAGGCTTCATTACTAAAATCGAGCGTGCTTCTGTAATGTGTTTGCATCATAAAAAACCTAACGGTCATGGGGCTGAATCCTTTTGATAATAAGGGATGCTCACCGGTAAATAATTCCATTGGTAAAAAACTATTTCCTAACGACTTGCTCATTTTTTGACCGTTAACGGTAAGCATATTTGTATGCAACCAATAATTTGCAGGACTTTTTCCGCAGAAAGCTATATTTTGTGCAATTTCATTTGTATGATGAGTGGCTTGTAAGTCCATGCCGCCGCCGTGAATATCAAATTGTTCTCCTAAATATTTTGTACTCATAGCCGAACATTCAATGTGCCATCCCGGGAAACCAACCCCCCACGGGCTTGGCCATTTCATTAAATGTTCAGGCTTTGCTTTTATCCATAAAGCAAAATCCAGCCTTCCTTTTTTATCATCCTGTCCATCCAGTTCACGTGTATTCTCCAATAATTCGTCCAGTTTACGGTTAGTTAATGCTGTATAATTATTTGTTTTTGCAAATTTTTCAACATCAAAATAAACGGTTCCATTATGCTCGTATGCTAAACCATTTTTTATGATTTCCTTGGTCATTTCCTGTTGTTCAATAATATGACCAGTTGCAGTAGGCTCAATACTTGGCGGAAGGTTATTCAGCAACGCCATAATATCTCTGAATCCCACAGTATATTTTTGAACAATTTCCATTGGTTCGAGTTGCATGAGTTTTGCTTTTTTCGCAAACTTATCATCGCCCTCATCACGGTCGCCTTCCAAATGTCCGGCATCTGTTACGTTTCTTACGTAACGAACTTTATAACCTAAGTGAACCAGGTAACGATACATTAAATCAAAAGACATAAAAGTGCGGCAATTACCTAAATGTACATCGCTGTACACCGTTGGACCACAAACATACATTCCTAAAAAAGGTGCATTTATTGCTTTAAATTCTTCTTTTGTTCTGCTAAGGGTATTGTAAATAAATAACTTTTCCATAAAATTTCAGATTATAAATTTAACAAAAAAAAAGACGGTTTAGCACCGTCTTTTTT
>JANPOX010000330.1:0-1501 GCA_031428235.1 Bacteroidia bacterium
GGACAATATTTGTAGAAAAATAGCGTGATTACACAAAAAGAAACGTTTTGAACATTAACAAAAAGATAGCTTTGGAATATTGCTATTTCGAAACCTTTTTATTATGTTTGGCGTCATTCTAAAAACTAGAAACTAACTAAAAAACAACAATCATGAGTCACAAAAAAACATCAGGCGGTTTTCCATTAATCGTTTCAGCAGTTGCTATCGTTATCTGTTTATTGATCGGTATCGTAGTTTATAAATTCGTATTAGGTGATCCGGGTAATTTTGATGCCGAAGGTCCTGAAAAAGGCCATCCACAAAACTTCTTTGGTATTATGTACAAAGGAGGATTTATCGTACCTATTTTATTAGGAACTTTATTTACTGTAATTTGTTTTTTCTTTGAGCGTTTAATCACGATTCAAAAAGCAAACGGAGCTGGTAATACTGATAAATTTGTTGCTAAAATTAAGGCATTAGTTGCTGCAGGCGATTTAAATGCGGCTATTGAAGCTTGTGACAAACAAAAAGGATCTTTAGGAAATGTGGTTCGTGAAGGTTTGGTTAAATACCAGTTCGTACAAAACGATCCAACAATGGATAAAGAATCTAAAGTAGCAGCTATTTCTAAAGCATTAGAAGAAGCGACAGCATTAGAGTTACCAATGTTATCTAAAAACTTAAGTGTTATTTCTACTTGTGCATCCATTGGTACATTAGTTGGTTTGATCGGAACAGTTGTAGGTATGATTCGTGCCTTTGGTGCATTAGCAGCAGCTGGTACTCCTGATACGGCAGCATTAGCAACAGGTATTTCTGAGGCCTTGGTAAATACATTAGTAGGTATCTTATCTTCAGCATTAGCGATTATGGCTTATAATTTCTTTTCAACCCGTGTTGATCATATCACTTATGGAATGGATGAAGCAGGTTTCTCTATTATTCAAGAGTTCCAGACTTCAGGAAAATAATAATCTTCCGTTCCATTATGGAATCAGATTATAAATTCTATCTATTAATTAGTAATTAAAATATAACACATGGGAAAGATAAAAGTAGCCGCTCACGCTCCGTCAATTGATATGACGCCGATGGTGGATCTTGCCTTTTTATTGGTTACCTTCTTTATGCTTACCGCATCCTTTCGTATGGCTGAACCGGTAATCGTTGACCCGCCCTCTTCCGTATCAGATAAAACATTGCCCGAAAATACTGTGTTAATTACAGTTGATAATAACGGCCGTGCATTTTTTGGTGTTGGAAACGGTGAGGCAAGAACGAATACGTTAGCTAAAATGAGCGAAAAGTATGGTGTAAAGTTTAATGCGGATCAAACTAAAAAATTTGGAGGTTTATCCAGTTTTGGTGTTGAGATCAAAGATCTTCCAAGATACTTAGATGCAACAGAAGGTGAACGATTAAAATTTCAACCACAAAAAGGAGTTCCTTTAGATTCATTAAATAATCAATTAAGAGACTGGATCAATATATCCGCCACTGAATTGAATATTATTTA
>JANPOX010000331.1:0-4583 GCA_031428235.1 Bacteroidia bacterium
GATTCAATAATGCTCATTTCAGCATTAAAATTAAACTTTTATTTGAATAAAAAAATAGTTTCTGAGTTTTGTAAACTGAAAATTTACTTTATTTTTGATAGGTTATATTAATTTAAAAAAAGACCTGAAAGAAGGTTCAAAAAAATGAAGCAAGTAATTATTACAAAACTGGAAGAAATACTTCAGCAATCTGAAGTTAGTGCTGTTGCTCACCAAATGCGCACTCTGCAAAAAGAGTATCAAAAATTGTGGACAGCTGAATTCGAAAAAGCAAAACAGGAATTTGTGGAAGAAGGAGGCAAAGCAAAAGAATTTGAATATTCGAAGTCGCCTGAAGATGTTAAAATTTCAGAGCTGATCGACAAAATCGAAAAAAAGAAAAAAGAAGAAGATAGTCGCCTGGCTGTTGATCAAAGTAAAAACCTATTGATCCGCCAGGAAATTATTAATAAAATAAACGACCTCAGCCAGGTAAGTGATAACATTGGAGCCGCTATCAAAAAGTTAGTGGAACTGCAAGGACAATGGAAAGCAACAGGTTCTGTATCTTCCCACAAATACAAGGAAATACAGGCAGACTATAGTAAAGCCATTGAAGAATTCAATTATAAATTAAGTCTATCGAAGCAATTGCAGGAACATGACTTAAAACGTAATTATGAATTAAAAACAGAATTGCTTGAAAAAATTAAAGGCCTTAAAGATCAAACTAATATTAAAGAAGCAGAGCGTCTCATTAAAATTTACCGTAATGATTGGGAAGAAATCGGGCCTGTGCCAAATGATAAATGGGATGAATTAAAAGGAAGTTTCAGGGCTGCCATTGAAGAGGCTTACTCAAAATTAAAAGCGCATTATAATTCCGTTGAGGAAGAAAAAGAAGCAAACCTGACTGAGAAAAAAACGATCCTTGAAAAGATCAAAGAAATCATTTCAAAAACAGAAACGGCCAACGTACAGGCATGGAATAACATGACCAACGAATTAGTTGCTTTGCAGGCCGGGTGGAAAGGTGTTGGAAGAGCCAATGCAAAAGAGAATGATAAAGTCTGGGCGGAATTCAGGGAGTTATGTGATGAATTCTTTACTAAGAAAAAAGCATTCTTTAATACCGTTCATGAAAAAATGGGCGTGATCAAAACACAAAAACAGGAATTGATCGCAAAAGCGAATGCTTTAAAAGAAAGTAAAGATTGGCAGAAAACAGGCCTTGCATTAATTAAATTACAGGATGCCTGGAAAAAAGTTCCTCATGCGGGCGGTGATGAAACAAAATTATTTAACCAGTTCAGAGCAGCCTGCAATCATTTTTTTGATGCAAAAAAAGCACATTTTGCTGAAGCTGATGCTGCATTTGATAATAACCTGGTGGCGAAAGAAGAGCTCTTAAAAAAGATCACTGACTATCAGCTGTCGGATGACTCTTCAGCCAATCATGTGGCGCTGAAGCAATTTTCCGCCGACTGGAATGCCGCCGGTATGGTGCCAATGAAAGATAAGAAACGCATTAATGATGCTTTCTATAATCGTTTGGACGAACTGTACGATAAAATGAATGTGAGCAGTGCTGATAAATTCATGATGCAGTTTAAAACAAAATTAGAGCGTTTCTCGAATGGTGAAAATCCTGAATTAGCACTGAAGAAAGAAGCGGACTATTTCAAAAAACAAATTGATGAAATCAATAGCAGAATCAAAACCTACGATAACAATTTAGGTTTCTTTAAAAGCAGTACCAAAGGCGTTAACCCTTTTATGAAGGAAATTGAAGACAAGATCAATGCTGAAAAGCAAAAGATCACTGATTTAAACGAGAAACGGAAAATGGTGATGGCAGAGTTGAATAAACTGAAGCCTGCTGAAATGGAGAACAAATAATTTTTCATTTGTCTATCTGAAACTAATAAAAGCTATCACTTTGTGGTAGCTTTTTAAATTAAAGCAACTGTCACTTCGAGCGTAGTCGAGAAGCTAAATTCAGACGTAAAATGTTCTCGACTCCGCTCGAAATGACAAACAATAATAATCGCAAATACAAAAAAACTATGAACGTAGAGATCTGGAGCGATGTGATGTGTCCTTTTTGTTACATCGGCAAGCGAAAATTTGAAAAAACATTAGAGCAATTTCCTCACAAAGATAAAATCGTTATCATCTGGAAAAGTTTCCAGTTGGACCCCGATTCCGTCACTGATCCAAACTCAATACGATTGATCATTTAGCAAAACGCAAAGGATGGAGCAAGGAACAGGCACAAGAAACAACCCAGCATGTAACTGCTATTGCAAAACAAGTGGGACTTGAATTTAATTTTGATAAAGCGGTTGTTGCCAATTCATTTGATGCGCATCGCTTATCACATCTTGCTAAAAAATACAATACACAAAACGAGCTGGAAGAATGTTTATTTAAAGCGTATTTCACGGATGGTAAAAATACGGCCGATCACAAAATACTTATTGAAATAGGAATGGCAGCCGGGATAGAAGAAAAAGAGATAATGGATGTTTTAAAGACAGATCAATACTCCGCTGAAGTTCAGGAAGATATTGAACAAGCGCAGCAGATTGGCGTACAGGGCGTTCCCTTTTTTGTACTGGATCGAAAATATGCTATTTCAGGGGCACAGGAACCGGAAACTTTTTTAAATGCGCTCACAAAAGCTTACGAAGAACGTGTTACTAGCATCAATATTAAATCTTAAACCGCCTTTTTGTGGCTGCAAAAGTGTTATAATATAAATAATTGATAAAATCACTTATCTCTGAAAAACCACCATCTGTTAATTCAAATCCACCACTTATTAGTTGGAGGATTTTTTAGTTTCTATAGCTTGTACTTTTGTATTACTAAAACTAATTTTTATGAAACTATCACTACTTACTATCGCCAGTGCCCTTGCACTAAACATTTATTCTCAAGCACCGACTATTCAATGGAATAATATCCTAGGCGGAAACGGCGAAGATTATTCGGCAAAAACCATTCAAACTACACAAGGTAATTACATAAGTGTAGGAGTTACAACTTCAACAGTAGGAGAACTTCCTAATTACAATGGGAATTGGGACTCGTGGGTAACAAAGACGGATCCAAATGGAAATTTTGTTTGGAAAAAAACTATTGGAGGATCTCTTGACGATCATATATTTGATGTTATTCAAAGTAATGATAATAACTTCATAGCTTGTGGTTATAATAGCTCTTCAGATGGAGATTTAAGCAGTATACCATTTTCTAATGATTCAAGTGGATTATGGATTTTAAAATTTGATGACAATGGAACTATACTATGGCAAATTAGAACTGGAGGAAAGGGTGGTTTCTTTAATTCCAAAATTATAGAATCTCCAAATGGTCAATTAAATATCTTTACTCGAGCTTATGCTCAAAGTTCTATTGTTCCAATACACTATGGTAGCATTAACAAATCTGATATAGTTTACTTCTTACTATCTTCAAGTGGCAGTATAATTCAACAAAAAACATTCGGAGGTTCAGAGGATGAATATTTAGCTGATGTGTCTGCAACAAACGATGGAGGTTTTGCAGTACTCACCACCTCTTTTTCAAATGATTATGACATAAGTAATCATATTGATTCGATTTACAATCCTAACTCATGGGTATTCAAAATTGATTCGATTGGAAATTTATTATGGGAAAAATCCTTTATAAATTATTCTTTAGATTATGCTAATCGTGCAATAGAATGTTTAGATAATGGTAATATAATTTTCACCCATGAAAAAGATAGTCTTACGCAGAACATTCCTACAGATGGGACTGTTATAATGATAGATTCACAAGGAAACTTTATTTGGAAAAAAGATTTTGGTGGAAGTAGTTATGATATTATAAGTGAAATTGTTGAATATGGTTCAAATGAAATTTTATTAATTGGCGCAACATGGTCAAACGAACTTATTGTAAATAGCTCAAATGGTGGCATCTGGCTTGTTGATATTGATATGCAGGGAGATATTCAATGGCAAAACACCTATAATTTTAGCGGAACCTACGGAGCACATTACAAAGCAACAAAAACCAGCGATAATGGCTTTATTTTAGCAACATCAAGGCAATCTATTAATTGGGGCTGTTGTCCTGATGCAACAAATATTAAATTCAGTGGCCTTACAGTTGGTATTCAAGAAAATCAATTTAACAACAATGCCTTTTCAATCTACCCCAACCCAGCAAATGACATTATTCACATCAATACATCTATTAGTTTAACTAATGAATCATATAGTATTATAAACACGTTAGGACAAACTGTATTAAATGGCAAACTTGAAAAGTACCATACTACTATTGACGTTCAGGAATTGCCTTCCGGTTTTTACTCGCTACAAATAGGTAAACAAAAAAAATCCTACAAACTCATTAGAGAATGATCGAATTTATGTTCAACAAAAACGCCGCTAGATAAACTAGCGGCGTTTTTCATATCAATAAATTTAAAATTGTTATTCCGCCAGTAAAGCCCTCGACACAACGATGCGTTGCACCTCACTCGTTCCTTCATAGATCTGTGTGATCTTTGCATCGCGCATTAAACGCTCTACATGATATTCTTT
>JANPOX010000332.1:0-10005 GCA_031428235.1 Bacteroidia bacterium
GATCAAAAATTTTAAAGATGCGGAGAACATTATTAATTCGGTGATCGAATTGGATAATAACCGTAAAAGCGCTCAACGACAAGCCGATGATACCAAAGCGGAAGCGAATGGTTTAGCGAAGCAGATTGGTGAGTTAATGAAAACAGGAAAGAAAGAAGAGGCGGAGACATTAAAAGCAAAAACGGCTGAATTAAAACTTAATGAAAAACAATTTGATGAAACATTAAAAAACATCGAAGCGGAAATCCATAAGTTGTTAGTAACGGTCCCAAACCTGCCTAATATAACTGTGCCGGTTGGCAAAACTCCCGAAGATAATGAAGTAGTGAACGAGCATGGCGCTATTCCTAAATTACATGCCTCAGCTACACCGCATTGGGAATTAACTACCAAATACGATTTAATTGATTTTGAACTGGGAGTAAAATTAACAGGTGCTGGTTTTCCGGTGTATAAAGGAAAAGGCGCAAGATTACAGCGAGCTCTAATTAATTATTTTTTAGATAAAGCAACCGCAGCCGGATATAACGAAGTTCAGGTGCCTATTTTAGTAAACGCGGAGAGTGGTTACGGAACCGGACAGTTGCCGGATAAAGAAGGCCAGATGTATCATTGCCAGGTAGATGATTTGTATTTAATTCCAACTGCTGAGGTGCCTATTACAAATATGTACCGTGATGTAATGTTGAAGGAAAGTGACCTTCCGATAAAAAATTGTGGTTACACACCATGTTTCAGAAGAGAAGCGGGTAGTTACGGAAAAGATGTACGCGGACTAAACCGTTTACACCAATTTGATAAAGTTGAGATTGTGCAAATTACAACTCCTGAAAATTCTTATAAGACATTAGAAACCATGCGTGAGTTTGTTTGCAGTTTATTGCAGGAACTGGAGTTGCCATACCGTACATTAAAATTATGTGGCGGTGATATGAGTTTTGGTTCAGCATTAACATACGATCTTGAAGTATGGAGTGCGGCACAAGGTCGTTGGTTAGAAGTAAGTTCAGTTTCTAATTTTGAGACTTTTCAAACCAATCGTTTAAAATGCCGTTACAAGGATGCAACGGGAAAAACCCAGTTAGCTCATAGTTTAAATGGCAGTGCATTGGCTTTGCCGCGCATCGTCGCTTCTTTACTAGAGAATAATCAAACAGAAGCTGGTATTAAGATCCCGAAAGCATTAGTGGCTTACACTGGCTTTGATATGATCAGTTAAGATTGTTTCACCACTAAGACACAGAGAGCACTGAGGAAAACGCAATCATTTAGTAGTGGTTGCGTTTTTTGTTTCTTTAAAATCTGTGGTCTATTTGCAACTAAGCCCTCCGTTTCTCAGTGTCTCTGTGGTGAATAAAAAATGACTAAAACAATATCCCCCTTGCAATAGCGTTATATAATTTCTACTTTAGTATCAATGAACCTTTACTCTAAAAAACAACGATGGAAGTGGGCACTATTTATTGTCGCTATCATCATCGTGTTTACATCTTTATGGTATACAAATAAACTGGTAACCAGCATCAAAAATGATGAAGAGAAAAAAGTCCGCTTGTGGGCTGAAGCTGTTCAGAAAAAAGCAGGACTTGTAAAATTTACTAATGACCTGTTTCAAAAGTTACAGATCGAAGAACGAAAAAAAGCCGAATTATATGCTTTAGCAACCAAACAATTAAGTGCTGATGTTTTTAGTGTTTCCGAATTTGTATTAAAGGTGCTTCAGGATAACACGACTGTACCTGTTATATTAACGGATGATGAGGATAATATAACGGCAAGCAGGAACCTGGATTCAGTGATTGCAAACGATAAAGAAGCTCTCCAAAACGAATTAGTAAAAATGAAATCACTGTATCAACCAGTTGTGATTGATGTGTATAAAGGAAAAAAAAATTATCTGTATCATAAAGACAGTCGTTTATTTTCTGACATTAAAGTTGTATTCGATAGTTTGATCAGGTCTTTTATTTCTGATGTTGTAATTAACAGTGCGGCTGTTCCAGTAATCTATACGGACTCTACGAAGACTACTATTTTAGCCATTGGTAATATAGATTCCTTAAAAGTTAATACCTATGATAAGCTCAATGCCACGATCAGGGAAATGGAATTACAGAATGCTCCTATCGTTGTGGATCTTGGTGAAGGGTTTAAGAATTATATTTTTTATGAACAGTCTCCTTTACTCACGCAGCTTAAATATTATCCTTACATACAATTTGGTGTCATTGGTATATTTTTGTTGATCGCCTATATTTTATTCAGTACATCAAGGAAAGCTGAACAAGATCAGGTATGGGTTGGTATGAGTAAAGAAACGGCCCATCAATTAGGGACACCATTATCATCTCTAATGGCATGGATTGACCATTTAAAAGAAACCGGGACAGATGAGAGTATTGTAAATGAAATGAATAGAGATGTGCTGAGATTAAACATGATCACAGATCGTTTTTCAAAGATTGGTTCTCAGCCAACTTTACAGGAAGAAGATGTATGTCTAGTGGTGAAGAATGCAATGGACTATTTAAAACAGCGGACTTCTAAAAACGTGAATTATATTTTAGAAATTCCTGAGGAAGAAATAAGCGCGATGCTTTCTGTTCCGTTATTTGAATGGGTGATTGAGAATATTTGTAAGAATGCAGTTGATGCCATGGATGGAAAAGGAGAATTTAGGGTTACGATCATTGATATACCGGAAGGTGTAGCTATTGATTTAAAGGATACCGGAAAAGGCATTCCTAAATCAAAACATAAATCTGTTTTTAAGCCAGGTTATACAACAAAAAAACGTGGCTGGGGACTTGGCCTTTCTTTATGCAAACGTATCATTGAAAATTACCATGATGGGAAAATCTTTGTGCTAAGCAGCGAAGAAGGTAAAGGCACTACTTTTAGAATTATTTTAAAGAGAGGGTAGTTTAATTAATGGATCGATAAGGCACCCCCTCGCACTAGGACAACTTTGTCTATTTCGTTTCACATAAAAATAATAGCGACTACTAGTTTCTATATAAACAAAGGCTGTTACAAAGTCAATTATTTTTACGGAGCTAGTCAGTTTAAAAAATAAATCCGTATTATTCCCTGATTAAACGAATGATAGAATATGATTGTTTATTTTTTAATCGAACATGGTAAATTCCTTTAGAAAAATGTTCTAATGAAATATTAGTATGGTTCGTTGTAGTTGATTGAGTTAATACTAATTTTCCAATGGCATCAAATACTTCAACATCAACAGCGCCGTTTAAGGCCGTGTTAAAATCAATATAAAAGATTCCACTTGTTGGATTAGGATAGACTGTAAATACACCATTAAATAATTCAGAGACACCAATACAAACATTTACAGCTATTGTTTTTCCATCGGTATTCGTGCAACTATTTCCATCGGTATAATTATAAGAAATGGCAAAAGTACCTGTTCCAGAAGCAGAAGGGTCAAATGAATTTCCTGTAACCCCTATTCCGGAAAAAATTCCACCAGCCGGCGTTCCGGTTAAATTTACAACTGGATCGCTCGTACAAACTAATGTTGAGCTTAAAGCTAATGATACAGTTGGTAAATTATATACTGTAACGTTTGCGAATTCAGAATCACTACATCCGTTGGTTGTACCAATAACGGTGTAAGTTGTGTTAGTAGTTGGCGACACTGAAATACTATTGGTAGATGCTGAAGTATTCCAGCTATAAAATGTAGCGCCAGATGCCATTAAAGTAGTTACATCACCGGCACAAATGGTAGAATTATTTACTGCTACTATTGGAGTAGGGTTCACAGTAATTACCTGACTGGATGTATCTGAACCCAGTGAGTTTTTTGCGATCAGCGAAACTGTATACGTTCCGGAATTGGCAAATGTTATTGTTGGATTTTGAGCATTCGCATTTGAGAACATAGCGCCTGTGGAAGAAGTTGCTGTCCATGTCCAGGAATTAGGTGCGTTTAATGACTGATCATTTAACTGTATAGAGGATGACGTACACAGGTTTGAAGCGGCCACGCTAAAATTGGATACGGGTGCAGCTGCAGCAGGTGCTGCAACAATAGTTATAGCTGCATTATTGATGTCAAAAAATATATTTCCGGCACCTCTTACCATTAAACGCGCTGATGTTACAGTTACAGATGGAACAGTAATAATGGCAGTTCCATTATTAGGAATATTGTTAGCAATAGTAATAGGGTAAAGAGTACCTCCGTTAGTTGACAAAAAGATGTTTACGCTTGGAGTGTTAACCGCTCCTGTATTTGTGTTAGCTACGTTCCAGGTAACGGTTTGTGTAGTTGCGGCTGTCCACGTTGTTGCTGTGTTTTGAGAGGTTACTGAAAATGGACCCGCTGCTGAACTAACGGTTACCTTCATTAGGTCGGAAGCGGTTTGACCACCACCTACGCCGTTGTCTCTGACAATAAATGAGAAATTCATTGTTCTTGCAACGGATGGGGTTTTTTCCCAGGTTGAATTTAAAGTATTTGCTAATACGGTTGTGATAGCAGGCATAAAACGGTTAGGAGAAACTCTGGGTGAAAAAGCTCTGTATAAAGGCCCAACACTGTAAGTTGAAAGTGGCGCACCATTTCCAGGCGATTGTGTAGGATCATTTTGGCTCCAGTTGTATGTTAATGAACTTGTGCCATCAACATCAGTTGCAGTTCCTTCTAAAATATAAGCTGTTGAAATGGGAACTGTATAGTCCAAACCTGCACTTGCTGTTGGAGGTGAATTTGTTAAAGTGGTAATGGCGGCACATGCGCTGCTGTTTCCTGTTTTAATATTAGCACTGATATCACGAATGTTTACATAATTAAAATCATCATGACTATTATTTTGAACGTTAGAACTGCATATGCCGGCGTAACCCATAATTGAACTTCCGCTCGCAGGTTCAACTTCAGTAGCACCGTTACCGCTTCGGCTACAAGTATTCATAATATGGTAGCCCCCGAACTGGTGCCCCATTTCATGAGCAACGTAATCAATATCAAAAGCATCACCAGTTGGATTTGAACGCCCGGTATAACCTCTGCCTTTATGAGTAGAAGTCTGAGATGTTGAAAGACAAACACAAGATAAACAACCTGCATTTCCTCCCCCTGTTGTATTGAAGTTATGGCCAATGTCATAATTTGCAACGCCTATAGCCGCATCTAGGGTTTGAGCAGTTTTTGTATTCCATTCATTTGACCATGGATCCAAAGTTGTAGAACCATAATAAATCACAGAATCATTGTTCGCAACAAATACCATACGAATTGCCAGATCCCTCTCGTAAACGCCATTTACGCGATTCATTGTAATTGCCATTTGTGCTTGTATGTTTGCTTTTTGATTGATTGTCCCTGCAAAAATATTTCCATATTCCGCAGTGCAGGACTGGGCTAAGCGGTACGTTCTTAATTTCTGATCATTGATATTTTGTACGGTAGAAGTTTGGTTATTGTTTTTTTGCAATGACGGTAGGGTTATATTTTCATCGGTTAAACATTCGAAGTCCTGCAGATTTGCTCCCAAACTATTACGGTCATAAACCATATAATTTAAAAGGTCAGTCGTGTAAGGGTCTATAAAATTAGTGCTTTTAATTCCTGAAATAGACATTGTATGTAAACCAAATTGTGTTACACTAAACCGCATCGTAGCAGTGGGATCATTAATACCTTGCGCGGCATAAGTTTTGATCATGGGAAATTTTGCCTCTAATGCCGGCTCCATAATGGAAGATTCATAAACTTGGAACTTTTCAAAGGTACCATCGGAATTAGGAAACTCAATTACTAATGGGGGTTGCATGGTATGAGAGAATATTACTGGGGCATTCACTAACTTGGATTTCAGCAAGTTTAAATCCAGTTGAAACAAATGATAATCAGAAGGAAATGAATTTCTATTTACCTTTTCGCCGGAAATGTCTTTGGAAGGAATTTTAATCCATATGGCATCGCTTGATGATTGAGCTATTGCATTCGTTATAAAGAATGCAAAAATTGTTGTGATAACAGTGGCGAAGTAATTTTTATTCATGAAATAGAGTATTTTAATTAATCTAAGCTAGTTAATTCATAGTAATAAGTCAACTCTATTCGTCAAATTTCTGATTTAAAAAAGCCGGATAATGGAAAGGCTATTGCTGTATAAATAACAATTTGCATTTTGAATTTGTAGATTTTTTGGAATTGTATTTTATTTCACCATCTAACAGGTAAATTCGAAAGTAGAAAAATTGTTTCTTACAAAAAGGAATTCGCAAAGCCCCTATAGTTACCGAGGACTTTGTTGTGAATTATGATATAAGAAGATGATTAACTTTTGAAAAGGGAATTACCGCCACTAAATAATTTATCAATTTCATCTGCGAGTTTTTTATCTTTAGAGGTAACTATGTTCCCTTCATCATGTGTAAAAAGAATGATGTCAACTGTATTATATGCATTGCTCCAATTAGGGTGGTGATTCATTTTTTCTGCCACAAACGCAACCTTTGTCATAAAAGCAAATGCTTCAATAAAATTAGTAAACTTAAAACTTCGGCTTAGCTGATTATTTTCTTCTTTCCACATACTATTTATTTTGAGATAAATTTAGGCTTAATTATTGGCTAATGCGAAGTTATAAAAGTTTTATTCCAGCTATACAAATATCGTCCACTTGCATCAAATCCCCTTTCCACGTTTCAAATGCTTTTGTTATTTTCTCTTCTTGTTGTGTTAATGGTAAATTTTCAGATGCCTGTAGGAGTTCCCGTAATTGTTTGTATTTGAATTTTTTTCCTTTTGGCCCTCCAAACTGATCGGGAAAGCCATCGGTAAACAAATAAAGCATATCATCTTTTTGGAATTGCACTCTATGATTTGTAAACGGGAGTTTAATCACATGATTTCCTACTGGTTGCTTATCGGCTTTTATTTCAGTAAGCACGCCTTCGTGTGTATAATATAAATTGATATTAGCTCCTGCATAATTTAACACGCCGGTTTTTAAATCAAAAACACAAAATGCTATATCCATTCCATCTTTTATGCTCTCATCGCTCCCATCAAATGTTTCTATGACGTACTCACGGGTTTGTTCTATTACTCTAGCCGCATTTAATAGTCCCGTTTTTTTTATGGCTCGTTTTAATGCATTTCCACAAACCACACTGATAATAGCGCCAGGAACTCCGTGGCCTGTGCAATCAGCTACAGCAATAATGAGTTTGTCTTCTTTTTTTTCCACCAGGTAAAAATCACCGCCAATATTATCTTTTGCTTTATATATAAAAAAGCTTTCCGGAAGAACATCTTTAATTGGGGATGGATTTCTTACGATTGCTTTTTGAATCCGTTTCGCATAACTGATACTTTCTTTTAATTCAAGCGTTTGTGATTTAAGTTCCATTAACGTATTACTGAGTTCCATCGTTTTTGCGTTTACGAGGTATTCAAGATTAGCCTGGTATTCATTTGTTTTTTGATCATAAATCGCTTGCACCATTTTTGTAGCAGCCTTAGAATTATTGACTCCATCAAGGTAATGTTCCCTGTTTGAAGATTGCTCTGAATGAATATTTGTGCTTGGTACCATAGGATTTAAAATAACAAATTTACTTTAGGATGCCCCGTATACTGTTATATTAGAAGTATTGTAGTTGAAAAAAGACGTTACGAATTTTATCCAGCTATTTAAAATCAATGTTTAACTTTAATAATATTGTTGTTAGGCCTTTAGGCCTTAACTACACACTTAAAATTTATAAGTCCTTAAATGTATTTAGTATAATTTTTAAAACTTTTTCCCTAGAATTTAGATGTTTTCCATAGTTTTTCACTAGTTACATATTGCTTTTTATACCAATGAAATTGCACTGCAATAAATATTTGAAGTTACATATGCATTCAAACAAAAATCCCCCATCAGATTAACTAATGAGGGATTCTTTTTATCTGAAATTTAATTTTAATCTACGTTGTCGTGCAAAAAGGAATTGTTTGGGCGGATCTCGTTATTCTCACCTAAAGTATAACGGGAAACCTGAGAATCTTTGGAAGGGGTAGTGCTATTCGTATCTAAATTTACTTGTTTACGTTGCCATGCTGACGTTTTTTCTAAGTCATTTAAACCTTCCGGCGTTTTCATTTTAAGAGTAAGCTCTTTTAATTTTTTGATGCGCTCTTGTGCCAAACGAATTTGCTCCTCGCGTGTATTGCTTTCTGCCTGGATCGTTTCACTGTTAGAAGTTTCCTCGGAGAAATCATTGATGATGAATTCCTGTGTCGCTGATTCTTTCACTATTTCATCACTGAAGTTAGAAGGGGTTTCAACTTTTTCATCCAATGAGTATACTTTGAAAGCTGGTTTCTCTTCTTCTTTTATTTCGTTGATGATTGGAGTAATTGTTTCTTCGATATTAGCAATTGGCTCTTCTTCCGTTTTTGTAAATACAAATGGTTCTTCTTTTTGTATTTCGTCAATGATCGATGTCTGAACAGGCTCCACTTTAGTTACTGTTGGTTCATCCAAACGAACGATCTTACGTTCCTGGAAACTAGGTGCTTCGTAACCTGAATTCATTTTTGAATTAAATCCTGTTGCAATTATAGTCACCGACACGTTATCTCCTAAAGATGGATCTGTTCCATAACCGGTAATTAATTCTGCAGTGCCACCGGCCGCTTCCTGTATAAAATCTGTGATCTCACCAAACTCATCCATTTCAATATCATCACTTCCACTCATGATATTTAATAAGACATGACGTGCCCCTGAAATATCGTTGTCATTTAATAAAGGAGATATCAATGCATTCTCAACCGCTCGTAAAGCACGTTTCTCACCGCTTGCAATGGCTGACCCCATGATCGCTACACCGCTATCTTGCATCACTGTTTTCACGTCATTAAAATCAACATTCACATGCATGTGCAAACTGATGATTTCTGCAATGGATTTGGCGGCACTAGTTAATACATTATCAGCATGAGCAAAAGCCTCTGTCATTTTTAAACTTCCGTAGATCTCACGTAATTTATCGTTACCAATTACGATTAAAGTGTCTACGTATTTTTTCATTTCTTCCAATCCTTTTTCAGCTTGTTCTCTTCTCTTTTTTCCTTCGAAGGAAAATGGGATGGTCACAATACCAACAGTCAGTATTCCTAACTCCTTAGCAATAGAAGCAATCACGGGAGCAGCACCAGTTCCGGTACCACCACCTAAGCCTGCTGTGATAAACACCATTTCAGTATTATCCTTCAACAGGTTTTTTATTTCATCTATACTTTCTAAAGCTGAATCACGGCCAATTTCAGGTTTAGCACCTGCGCCTAATCCTCTTGTTAAGGAATTTCCTAATTGTATTTTATGAGGCACCGGACTTTTTCCTAATGCTTGTTTATCAGTATTGCATACGATGAAATCAACACCTTTAATTCCCAAACGGAACATATGATTCACAGCGTTACTTCCGCCGCCGCCAACGCCAATTACTTTTATAATTGAGCTTTCCTCCTGTGGTAATTCAAATTGCATCATGTTGTATAGTTTTAAATTTTTAGTTCTTAGTTTTTGTTGCCCTTCGACTCCGCTCAGGGTGACAGTTTTGTTATTTTATCTCTTTAATCTTGATTCCCTTTTGTCTTTTGAGTCTCTATTCAACATCATCACTCATCCAGTCTTTTGCCCGATTGATCAATGAGTCAAAGAAGTTGCCTACTTTTTGTTTAGAATGACCTGTTACTTTTTTTTCCGCTTTTTGTTTTGCTTCAACAGTTTCAACCAATACTTTTTCTTCTATTGCCTTTGCAGAATTATTTCCGCGTTTTGCTTCACGTTCGTATTTTTCAATTCCTTTCATAACCAAACCAATACCGGTTGCATACATTGGATTTTTTAATTCATCATCTGCACCTGCTAAATGTTCGTTCGGGGTGCCGATGCGGCAATCCATGCCTGTATTTTTCATCACCAGGTGAGTCAGGTGTTTTAATTGCGAACCTCCACCAGTAATAACAAT
>JANPOX010000333.1:0-13786 GCA_031428235.1 Bacteroidia bacterium
TCTGATCACACCTTCCTTAGAACGAATAATTTCATCCAGTGCTTCACTGTATTCAGGGAATATACGGGGCTTTTTCTGCTCCTCTACTTTAGGCGTTTCCCTACAGGAAAAAATCCCCAAAGTCAGTACCAGCAAACTATAATATATTATTTTATTCATAAAATTACTTTTCTATTTCTTCCGTTACATTTTGTACTTCAGGGCGCATTTGTGGGAACAGGAGAACATCCTGTATGGATGGCTGATTGGTGAGCAACATGCATAAACGATCGATACCGAAACCAATACCGGCTGTCGGCGGCATTCCGTATTCAAGGGCACGTAAAAAATCATAATCAATAAACATCGCCTCATCATCACCACGCTCCATTAATTTCACCTGCTCTTCAAAACGCTCACGCTGATCGATTGGGTCATTTAATTCAGAATACGCATTGGCAATTTCTTTCCCGTTGATCATTAATTCAAAGCGCTCTACCAAACCTTCTTCGGTTCTGTGCTTCTTGGTTAAAGGACTCATCTCAACCGGATAATCAGTAATAAATGTTGGTTGAATATAATTGCTTTCACATTTCTCTCCAAAAAGAGTATCGATCAATTTAGCTTTACCCATTGATTCATCAATTTCAATGTGTAACTGTTTGCATACTGCCCTTAATCCTGCCTCATCCATTTTACTCACATCAATGCCGGTATTTTCTTTAATAGCATCCATGATAGTAATGCGTTTGAATGGTGGTGCAAAACTGATGGTTTTATCACCAACTGTTAAATCAGTTTTCCCATGAAGGTCCATAGCAATCTTCTCCAGTAATTTTTCGGTGGTGTTCATCATCCAGAAATAATCTCGGTAAGCAGCATAAAATTCTAATACGGTAAATTCAGGATTATGCGTTCTGTCCATACCCTCATTACGAAAATTACGGCTGAATTCATACACCCAGTCAAAGCCACCAACAATTAAACGCTTTAAATATAATTCATTAGCAATACGAAGATACAAAGGCATGTCTAACGCGTTGTGATGCGTTAAGAAAGGACGCGCTGCGGCTCCACCCGGTATTGATTGCAAAACAGGAGTATCAACTTCTAAAGCCCCATGATCATTTAAAAAATTACGAATAGAAGAAATGATTTTTGTGCGTTGTTCAAATGTTTTTTTCACACTTGGGTTAATGATTAAATCCACGTAACGTTGACGGTACCGAAATTCAGGGTCTGTTACTTCATCAAATGCATTTCCATCGGCATCTGTTTTAACAACTGGTAAAGGCTTTAAAGATTTACTCAATAATTTAAACGAGGTCACATGAATAGAGGTTTCACCGGTCTTTGTTGTAAACACGTAGCCTTCAATACCAATGATATCACCTAAGTCTATCAGTTTTTTCCAAACAATATCATACATGGTTTTGTCTTCACCGGGGCAAATATCATCACGACACACATAGATTTGAATACGCTCAGTACTATCCTGCAATACAGCAAAGGCAGCTTTACCCATGTCACGAACACTCATGACACGACCTGCGAAAGAAAGATCTTTATAATTTAATTTATCGCGTTCATAATTATCTTTTATATCCTGAGCAGTTACGTTGATTTTAAACTCCTCGGCAGGATAAGGATCAATTCCTAACTTCTTAAGCTCAGTTAATTTCTCTCTTCTTAATTCTTCTTGTTCACTTAGTTCCTGAAACATATTCTATTAATTTTTTCCCGAAGATAACTAAATACTGAAGTTTGTGGGTATTTTAACGGCATCTATCTATTCACAATTTATCAAAATAGCATAGGCATTATTAGCTTTAAATAGCTAAAAACCAGTATTTTATCTATTTATAAGAAATTAGCTAACTGTTTGGAAATAGGATTTACTGAGGAATCTAAATAATTTTCTCATTTGAAACTGAAAATTGAAATAAAAAAATTCTATAAACTATAGCGTTTTTATTTCTTTTTAGATACGTTCTTATCAAGGTACCTAGAAACCGAATTATTCCAGCTTTCCAGGGCACTTGCACGTTTGTTATTTAGTTCAGTGTTAATTTTATTATAATCATTAGAGGATTTATTATAAGAGTTAACAGCGGCATTAAACTCATTTACTTCTGCTTCAGTTGGATTCTTTCCTTTTTTATCCATTGCTGTCTTAAGTTTATCAAACTTTTCTTTTTGCAGGTAAAAATCAATCAACATCGGAACTTTCGTGTCCGCTTCCATAATATAAAAATCCATCAGATCAGCACATGTTGCCTTAAGGGTTGTATTTCCTTTATATGGTACAATCGTTTTTAATTTTTCTTTAGCCTCCTTGGATAATTTAGACAATGATGCCTGGTTTTGTTTCATCGCATTGATATCACCTTTGCCCTGCGCATCAATTAAATAAATTTCCTGTTTGTAAGGCTTAAAGAAAACCAAATATATTTGGTTATAAAATTTAAAAACCTCGCTGGCTTTTTCCAGCTTTTCAGAAGTTTTAGAATCAGCGTTGATCAGATTGATATTATTTTTTTTTGCAAATCCCTCATTAGCCGCTACTGCAATATCAAATGCGGTCTCCATTTTTTCGTTGGCAATTTGCTGTGCCAGCATGTAAGCTTCCATTGCATCATAAGACTGTTCAGAAATTTCTTCCATGTCCATGATCTTCGCGTAATCATTATTTAAAACGGCATAACTCAATTCAAGATATCTAACCGTTGAATCTCTTAAAGATGCGTCTCCGTTATACGGTTGCATGTTTTTAATTTTATTTAATCCATTTCTATTGGCATTTATCATCTGACGACGTTGTCCATCAATCTGACGTGCTTTTTTATTATGTGCTACAGCCCTTGTGTAATCCCAGGTTTCTTCGGAAATCTTTTTAAATTCCGCATTTATTTTATCCATGTACTGTACCGGATTTTGAGATTTCAAATAATTAACTGTTAAACAACAAACAGTAAATAGAACAATTTTAATAAAGGAATTCATATTTTGGTTTTTATAGTTAGATTTTAATTATAATCGTTGATGATATAAAACGCTTCGTGAATATATATATCTTTTTGAATAAAATCACGTACCCTATTATTAAATTCTTTGGTTTGCTCATTCATTTCAACAATTTTAAGATCAAAAGTATTATTGATACACTTTATATCATCCCCGGTAGCCTGAGATGCATGTTCGAATGAGGCGTATAAATCATCCATCTGCTTTTTGTATTTCTTATACTCAGTATATTTCAATACAAATTTTTGGGGAGAATTTAAATACACCAACATGGAATCTGAACTTTGTTTGTACCGTTTAAAATCTGCCGATTCTTTAATTCTTGTCACTGATTTTTGTTGAATAGCTGCCTTATTTATTACCGTATTGGGCGTATACACTACATTTTTTGTAATGACATCCGGCTCAATAAAAAAAGCTTCTTTATTTTCCTTATACATTGAATAGCCGGGAATTGCAGGGAGTACAATATCAGGAATTACTCCGGTTCCCTGGTGCGTAGAACAATTTAAACGATAAAATTTTCCGTTGGTTATTTTGATAAAATCTGTTGCAGTTTGCATGCCATTTTTTATGTGTAATGCATTCGTATCCAACGGTAAAACATTTTGTGCGGTTCCTTTTCCATAACTGGTTTGTCCTATTACCAGGCCAAGATTATAATCTTTCACTATATTACCAAACAGTTCTGATGCAGAGGCACTTGTTTCATTGATCATAACTACCAGCGGTTTCCTGAAAATAGAGCCGCGGTTAATATCCTTTATTAAATAAGGTTTTTTAACCCTTTCTTTATATATAAATAGAGGACCTTCATCAACAAATATCCCCGCCAGGTTCATAGCTTCCAGTATAGAGCCTCCGCCATTATTGCGCAGGTCCAAAATTAATCCTTTAATGCTGTCAGTCTCTAGTTTCAAAAGCTCCTTAGCCACATCATTAGCACATCCGGGAGCGCTGCCCTGCTGCATATCTCCATAAAAACTTGGCAGAGAAATATAACCAATGTTACCTGATTTGCTTTTTAGAACATACCCTTTTACTGTATTGTCAACAGAAACCGTTTTTTGTTTTATTAATTTAATGATTTTTACCTGGCCATTCTGCTTCTTAAGCTTTAATACTATTTTGTTTTCCGTAGTCTTATCCAATTTATCCTGAATATCTTCCGCAGTGTTTTCATCATTTGAATAATTGTTGATTCCTATTTTTACAGATACAAATAAATCACCTTCATTGACTTCATTACTTGTCCAGGCAGAGCCTCCCGGTTCAATATAGGAAATTGCAATATTACCATCTTCGTCCTCATTAAGAAAAAATCCAAAGGATTCAATTTTTGAAGATAGTTGTTTTGTAAATTCACGTTTCTGTTCATGAGTAAAATAATTAGAATGGGGATCATGCCGAAGAGCGATGGCATTTAACAAATTCGCTTCCACCTCTTGGTCTGCCTCAGCAATTAATTGTTTAATGTAATTTTGAAGATTTGAAATAATGGTCTTTGAATATTCAATTGCCCGGCTATTAAATTCTGTTTCGGTTAATTTCTCATACTCCGTATTGGTAACTCTATCATAGCAACGTTTTTTTATATTTTTCTCAAGTCGTTTTGAATGATAGTTAATTCCCGGTGAATAAATTGTTTTCTGGTTAAAGGGCATTAAATAAATTGTATCATTCTGAGTGAAGTTTAGTTTTTTTGTTGCAATCACCGCTAATGATGAGTCAACGGCTAATAATGCATGCCTATAAATCTTTTTAGCATTTTTAATATAAGAATCATCATTGGATTTAATCTGGTCAAACAATTGTGAACTATTTTCTTTTAAAAGAGCTATATCGCTTTGTTTCAGAACATAACCTCTTTTATCTATTTCATCAATAAATAAGTCTACAACTTCCGCAGCTGTTGTTCCATTAAGAGCAATTGGCCTAAAATGGTAAACACTAAAGGTTCCTATTAATTTCTGAGCCTTTGTACAAAAAGTATTGCTTTGAGACCATGAGGCAAATTGGACAAGGCAAAATATTAAGCTAAATAAATAATTGATTTTCAACGTTTTTTCGTAAAAATGCAAAAAATAAATAATTAAGCCTATTTTTGAATATGAAATATCACTTAAGGACATCCTTATTTTTATTATCTCTTTTGTTTTTCGATTCTGTGAATGCTACTGCACAGGATGAGGAAAGAGAAATCACAGACACGATCACTACAAAATATGTTTATTCAACAAAAGGATTTCATGCCGGTTTATATGTAGGCGCATTCTGGGCTAACCAAAATACAGCTTACCTCTTCGATGGCTACGGCTTTGATGAAAACGGCCAAAGAAACACGTTTGCAAACAGCATTCTATATAATCAAATAGTAAATGTTTATGGTGGCGGTTATGGCGGCATTGATTATATCGCACAACTCCTGAATGTAAATCATTCTGATTGGTTTTTTAATGAGCAGGATATGCCTATTAATTTAAGGTATACAACAACCTATCTGGTCGGATTGAACACACGTTACCAGATTCATAAAAAAGCCAGCATTCTTTTAAATATCAACGCCTCTAAGTTAATCGTAAATGGAAGGTTTACAATCCGATCGTCGTCACCAAACAATGGATTACAAGCGCAGTCAAAGGTAAATGAATTTACTATTACCGGTGCAGAGCAACGTTTAATGTTTCAATTAGGTTACCAAAGAATTTTAGGAAATAATGAAAAATTAAATTTTATGGTAGAGGGGGGACTAAATATTATTTTGTCCAAAGCACAAAAAAACCAGGCTATATTAAGCAGCGATCAAAACGGAGGTTCTAATAATTTCACAATTGATTTAATGAATGTCTATAATCAGCCGCCATACAATTTTTACAGCGCTAAATATTTAATAGGAGCAGGTATTGGGGCCGTTGGTGGAATTGGATTGCATTTAACTTTTAATCCAAAGTATACTATACAGTTACTCTATAACCCATCCTATGATAGAATCAGCCTGGGCTATAATCCTGAATTTAAATTGCAGCATGGAGTTGGATTGAGAATTTATTATAATCTGAGTCATTCTTAAAACAAAAAAGCGCTTCCGTAACGAAAGCGCTTTTCTATTCATACAAATTAACTATTTAGGCTCAACTGTATTGCTTTGTGGTTTTGAAGTATAATCCACTAAACAGTTATTGCTTTTTTCAAGCCATGAACCAACAACTCCCGATGATGATGTCCCAAAAATATAATAGGATAAATCAGTTGTAGTTGGTGTAGGTTTATCATTCGTAGCTACTAATAATGACATCTTAGAAATACAGAAACCAATTTCCTGCGGATCAACCATGTTCGCCGGAGAACCCTTGTATACAGTTGATGAATTAACGATCATGGCATTAAGATCAATAATAGCTCTATACTTTTCTTTAGCGGCAACAATATTACATTGGCCTGCCCAATTAAACGCAATACTATAAGGACCGGCTTTAATTTCAGCAGTTGGTATGGTTCCAAGAGTTACAACTACCGGCGCTACGGCTGATGTTCCTGAACCACAACCTACACCTAAGCTTAGGATTTTTACAATAGTATTGCCCTCAACACCATATAAAAAACCATCAACCGGATTGTATTCAATATCCTTGATGGATCTTCCCAATAAAGTTCCAAGTCTTACTAAACTTGGTGAAGGTAAAGTTCCTGAAAAGAAAGTAGTTCCTGATCCACCTAAGCAAGGATTATTATTAGTTGATGTCACTACATAACGATTTGGAGTTGAAGTGTTTGTTGATAAAGCAATACCTGATAAACCAGAAGTAATTTCCGTTCCACCACCAAAAGTCATAAACCCTAAAGATGTTTGATTCCCAGTTGCAGGATCAACTGAATATAAGGTATTAGCTGCTGAAGAAATGCCGTATACGGGGTTGTAACTTGTAATAGTATATGGCACCATAAGATTTGAAATGGTTGCTGATTCAGCTTGTCTTTCCTGGGCTGATAGAGTAGAACCATTATCAGAAGAAGGCATTAACTGTGTTTTATTACAGCTTGCAGTAAAAATAATACCTGTTGCGGCCAAAGCAACATAAACGCTTTTAAAATTTTGTGATCTCATTGGTTTTTAGATTTTAGATTAGTGATTTAATTGATTATGGGGACAAAGCAAATCAATATCTAATCGAAATCTCACCACAAACCAATACATGGTTGTTTTTTGACAATAGGTGGCGGATCAGGTAAATAGCCGGTGCACCTAAACCGGAATGCAGGAGAGCTTATTCAGCAAATCATTCTTTTTTCGTCGCGATACTTCCACGCTTTCTCCATCGCTCATGACCACGTAACCACCATCGCCTTTGACGTATTTATTAACGTGGGATAAATTAATTAAACAGGAATTATGTACCCTGAAAAAATTAAAATCTGAAAGCAGATCTTCATATTCTTTTAAAATCCGTGATACCATTATTTTTTTTCCGTTGCTTAGTACTATCTCTGTATAGCTTTCGTTGGCTGTACATTTAATGATCTCTGTAGAATTTATCATTTGAAGGCCCTCAAATGTGGGAACAGCTATTTTAGCAGAGTTGCCTTTTAGTTTTAAATTAGAAAGTAATAATTCAAAATCAGGTAGTTGAGGAATAACGTTCTTATTTTTTTGTTCGATTTTAGAAACTGCGCTTTTTAATTCATCCGTATCAATCGGCTTTAACAGGTAATCCATTGCGCTGTATTTAATGGCTTTTATAGCATAGTGATCATACGCGGTTGTAAAAATCACATCAAATTCAGGTTTCTTGAATTTCTCCAACAAAGAAAATCCATTTTGAAAAGGCATCTCAATATCAAGGAATACCAGGTCAGGTTCATGCTTTAAAATTGACTCTGTTGCGGTTTCCACAGAATCACATAAATCTGCAAGTTCGATACCGGGACAATTTTTAGAGATTAAATTTTTTAAAGTCAGTCTTCCTTTTTCTTCATCGTCTACTATTATAGCTCTAATCATTTTTACTTAAGCTTGTTTTAATTATTAAAATGAGGGAATACTGATTTCCACCTTTGTTCCTGTTGCTATTCCGTTTTCATAAAGATCAATAACGTTAATACGGGGGTTAATATTATTTAAACGGCTTATTATTTCAAGTCTTTCTTTCGTAAGCGACATACCAAAAGATTTGTGATAGGTTGCAGATTCGGTTGCCTTAATTTCTTTTGACCGTTCTCTGCCGATTCCATTGTCCTCAATAATACAAGTCAATATAGTATCCTGCATTTTAATGGTGATATCCAATTTACCATCTCCCTTTTTATGCATTAAACCATGCCAAATAGCATTTTCAACGTAGGGCTGTATCAGCATGGAAGGAATCTGTACATAATTAATATCAATGTCTTTATCTACATTTATCCGGTATTCAAAACGGTTTTCAAAACGAAGAGCCTCCAAATCAATATACAACTTTAAAGCCTCTAATTCCATTTCAAGAGGAATGGAAGCAGGTTTTGAATTATCCATGACATAGCGAATTAATTTGGCGAATTTAGACAAATATTTCTGAGATGATTCAGGATCATTACTTGTCATAAAATACTGTACTGAATTAATTGCATTAAAGATAAAATGCGGATTCATTTGTGCACGTAAGGCTTTTAATTCAGTGGAGGCAATTTTGTTCTGCAACTCGGTTTTCTCCTCTTCCCTTTTTTCGATTTTATCCAGGCGTTTCTTTATCAATAAAAAAATAAAGCCGGATACCGCTATTACAATAAAAATTTTGAATATCCATGCCTGCCACCATTCTGGCAAAACTGTCAAAAAAAGAACCGCTGGCTTTTCGCTCCAGTATCCGTCATTATTCTTTGCATAAATGATAAATTTATAATTCCCCGGGGAAAGGGCCTGGAATTGTGCAGAGGTATAGCTTGTATAAACCCAATTGGTATCCAACCCATCCACTTTGTATTTATACTCAACCGTGCCAGGATTTTTATAGGATATTCCGGTATAATAAATCTTTAAATAATTTTCATTGTGTAAAAAGCTAATAGAATCATTTTTATAGGTGTAATTATTATTAGTAGCCCGGGTAATATATACAGGAGGAGGTGTGCTATTATTTTTTAGGAGTCCAGGATTTAGAACTGAAATCCCGTTATTGTGAGCAAGAATTAAATTATCGCCTTTACTTAAAATATAATTCACTTCATTAGATAATAAACCTTGTTTTTTAGTAAAGACTTCAACATCATAGCCAAAAGGTCCGATTAATTTTAAATCTATTTTGCTCAACCCACCGTTACTACCTACCCAAATTGTATTTCTTTGGTCAATGAACAGGTTACGACACATGTTGCTGGCAAGACCATCTTTTTGAGTGATATTATTAAAAGCGCCTTTTTTTTTTTGCAATAATACCTTTACCCCTTGTTGCCATCCAAAGAATTCCTCTACTATCTTCTAAAATATTAATGATCCGACAAGCCAGTAGTTTATTTTTATCACCTAAAAATTGTAATGAATCATTTTTGTATTTCCACAATCCGCTTATTGAACATATCCAAAGTGTTCCCTCTGAATCTTCAAAAATCTCATCAATGTATTGATCAAATAAAATCGTCTTAATCACTTTAAATTCATTTGTGATATCACAAAGCCTGATGTGGCGGGCTTGCTGAACCCATACTAACTTGTCTGTACTTTTAGTGATTTTTTTTATCCCAATAATATCCAATTCTTTATAGGTCTTAAAATCACTATTTAGTTTAAAAGTGTTTTGTCTCTTGCATATGTAAATGTCTTTTTTATCGTGAACATAAATATGATTGACCCGGTTATTAAACAAATCAATTGTGTTCTTTGAAATAAGATCAACTTGTCCAATCACACTATCTTTAATTAAACTGACGTTTCCATTAAGATGACCACAGACAATGGCACCGTCTTTTTGTATGATAGACGAAATTTTGCTTTGTATTAGTCCATGCTCATTAGTATAGTATCTTCCATCCCGAAATGGAATATGATAAACGCCCTGTCCTTCCGCACCTAACCATAAGGAGTTTTCTTTGTCAATCACTATGCCGGTAAAAACTTTATCATAAAAATCAGGGATCATTTCAAATTTATCCAATTCACGGCTCTTATGAATTCGAATACCATCATACGTAGCTGATAATATTTTTCCATCATGGTCTTCAAGTAAGGAATTAATAGCAGACTTTAACTCAACTCTGCTGATGATCTTATCTTTTGTGAAATTTAAAATAACATTGTTTACTGAGGCTAAAAAAGTACCATTTTTCAGTCGCATCGCGTAATATCGCCCTGCAGTTTTTGCTTTAGAATCGATCTGGCAGATTTCCTTACCACTGCTTTGATAGACAGTAACTATACCGGTTTTATTCTGGATACCACCATAAATAGAGGCGTTGTTTTTAAAAAGATACAAATATCCTCCATTGGCCGGTGAAATTATTTTTGTGAGATTATTATTATTCCAGCCCGGAGCAATTTTGAAAATTGTTGATGAATTAGTTCCGATCCAAATTGTATCTTTTTCATCAACATGAAGGGATGTAAAAACCATTGCTTTTTTCCTGATCTCTTTTTCAATAAACGAGTTACAGGGTATGATATATATGCTATCATTTAAAAAATAAGAAAGCTTTCCAGAAAATGATCGAAACCACACACGGCCTTTTGAATCCTCACAAAAACCAAAAACAGTGTTATCGGGTAATCCGTTCTCTGTGCTAAAGTTTTCAAATTCATTTCCGTTATATCTGCTAACTCCCATGTCGGTGGCGAACCACATGTAACCTTTTGAATCCTGCATTAGTCCATAAACTTCAGGGCTAGCAAGGCCATTTTCAGCGTTAAAATTTCTGATCTGGTAAAACTGAGCAGTAATGGAGCTTGAAAAAAATAGAAATGCAAGGCAAAGGAAGCCACTACGAAAAGCTTTCATTGAATGAAAAAGGCTGATGCGTTTACTCATATTATTTTGTAAAGCAGTAAATCACTACATCCACTTCTTTCTCCTAAAATAAATAACCAATCCGAATATTACAGAAAGCATTACACCCCAGGTGATAAAGTAACCATTACGTGTGCGCAGCTCAGGCATATTGTCGAAATTCATACCGTAAACCCCGGCAATAAAAGTTACAGGAATAAAAATAGAGGACATAATCGTTAACACCTTCATCACCTCATTCATTTTATTGGCGTTGGTACTCAAATAAATATCCATGATGCCTGATAAAAGATCGCGATAGGTTTCTACTGTATCAATGATCCGTGTTACGTGATCACTTAAATCGCGCAAATAAATATCGCTAGTTGGATTAATTAAGTTTGTTTCGGATCGAACCATGTTATTGATCATGTCACGCATAGGCCAAACCTGTTTTCGTAAATAAATCATTTCACGTTTCAGATGATATAATTCCAATAAAGATTTTTTATCTGAACCATCGATGATGTCTTCTTCTATATCCTCAATTCTATCACCAATTTTTTCGATTGCCATAAAATAACAATCCACGACAGCATCCATTAATGCATAAGCCAGATAATCAGGGCCTAATTTTCTCACCCTGCCTTTATTTTGACGGAGACGTGCTCTTATAATGTCAAAGGCGTCGCCTCCGCTTGGCTCCTGGAAAGATATCACCGTATTTTCGCATAGGATAATGGCAAGCTGCTCTGATTCCACTTCTTTGTTGAAACTAATCATCTTCATAATCGCTACCACATAATGTTCGTAGTCTTCGAATTTTGGTCGTTGATCCACATGAACAATATCCTCCATGGTTAATGGATGAATGTTGTATATTTTTCCTATTTTTTCTACCAGATCAGGTTTATGCAAGCCTTCCACATTGATCCATTTTACCATGTTTGGCTTCACATGAGATAAGCAATCTGAAAGATCATAAAACTCATCCTCAAAAAACTCCGATTCGTTATACTCGATTAAAGTAATTTTTATTCTATCTGTTCTCACCTCACCGTTATAAAATAACGTGCCGGGAGGAGCGCCAATGTTTTCTGGAATTGATGTCATGAATGATAAATTTAATAAAAAAACTACATCACTTACTTATAAATATACGCTACTTACAAACGAGTAATAAATTACACGCTAACCTCATTTTTCATCACCATTTGCACAGTAAAGCGGCTTCTTTGTTCCAATAAAATTATTTTATTAACCGTTAAAGTATCAATGGTTTCTTGAGTGTAGTATCGAACAGTCATTAGTTCCAGGCCTGCATTAAACAATACTTTAAACTGACTTTGGAGTTCTTCTACCAGAGACTTAATCTTATCTTCTTCACCATCGCAACAAACAGAAAAACTGATTGCCGATAACTGCATTAAATTTATTCTGACACCATGCCTGGAGAATAATTCAAAAATGTAGCTTAGGTTATCTTCAGCAATAAAAGAAAAATCCTTTGGCTGAATGGATAATAAAACCTGATCTACTTTAAATATATAGGATGGAATATTTAATCTTTTTTCACCATCTCTAATTACAGTTCCCTCTTCTTTCGGATTTAAAAAAGATTTGACATATAAAGGAATATTTTTATTTTGTAGAGGTTTGATGGTTTTAGGATGAATAACCGTGGCGCCGTAATAGGTTAATTCAATAGCATCATGATAAGAAAGCTCATCAATTTTCTTAGTGCGGCCAAACCATTTTGGATCTGCGTTCAATACACCGGGAACATCTTTCCAAATCGTAACATTACTGGCATTTAAACAATAGGCCAATATAGAAGCTGTGTAATCAGAACCTTCGCGACCCAATGTTGTTGTGAAATTTTCAGAGGTTCCTCCAATAAATCCTTGAGTAATGATGAGCTCATTTGTTTTAAATGCAGGAACCAATTCCTTATTAATTAATTGTTCCGTTAATTCAAAATCTACTTTCCCTTCACGATAAGTATTATCGGTTTGGATGAGACTTCTCACATCTATCCATTTATTTTTTACTCCCGCTTCATTCAGATAAGCTGAAACAATTTTTGTGGAAATAATTTCTCCCATACTAACGATCTGATCATATTCAAAATCGTAACCCTGTGTTGGCTCATCTTCAATGGCCCAATGCAATTCAACAAAAGTGTTTTCAAGTTCCGTGTAAATGGGATGTTTCAAATCTGGAAATAACTTTTTGCAAATATCAAAATGGTAGATTTTTACTTCTTCTAAGATTGCTTCGGCATCTTCAGACTTATAGAAATAAGTATTGGCTAAACGTTCTAAAGAATTAGTTGTTTTTCCCATCGCGGAAATTACAACGCAGATCTTTGAACCGGAGAATTCTTTTAAAACTTCTGCCACGTTCTTCACACCCTCAGCATCTTTTACAGAAGCACCTCCAAATTTAAATACCTGCATAATTTATTCTTTAAACAAATATAAGCATGGCTTTAAAATAATAAAGACAAGAAATTATTTTTTATAAACCATTGTTACTTTTTTTTCGGTTGCAGTTATATAATCAACTAATTAATCTACACTATATAAAAAACTACTACTATGAGCTCAGGCAAAGAAACTCCCCGGCAAAAAATGATCGGTATGATGTACTTGGTACTCACCGCTCTGTTAGCACTCAATGTATCAAAAGAAATCCTGCAGGGATTTGTAATGGTTGATGAAAGCATCGAAAAATCCAAAGGTATTCTTGATGATAACAATAGCCGGGTTCAAAAAGCTTTTGAAGAGTATGTAAAGGATGGAAATTTTGAAGCTGCTCCTTATCTATTAAAA
>JANPOX010000334.1:0-1876 GCA_031428235.1 Bacteroidia bacterium
TTCCAATCCAACAATATGAACATAAGGAAATTCCAATCCTTTAGATGCATGAATGGTCATCATGGAAACCTTATCCGAATTTTTCTCATCTTCACTTTCCTTATCAACATCCGTTAACAAAGTAATTTCCTGCATGAACTCATCGAGTGTTTTCAATTCTGATGTCCTTTCGCCTGAATCAAATAACTCAACAGGATCAACCTCGCCTGTATTTTGAAAAATGGCTTCCTTTAATTCTTCTTCCTGTGGGGTTCTCTCTTGCTCCACAAAATCCTTGATACCATTTAATAATTCCTGGATGTTTTCATAACGGCTAACGCCTTCTGGAGTTTTATCATGATACAAATCTTTTACCACACCACTGCTAACAGCAATATGATTAGCACTTTCAAAAGCATCTTTGTAAGGGATCATCATCGAGAATGTTTTAACCATCGTGATGAACTCATTTATTTTTAGAGCTGTTCCGCTATTAATTCCAATGTTAAAGTCTTTCAGGTTATCCAATACCTGCCACATACTAATATCTTGCTCCATGGCTGCAAGCATTACTTTATCAATGGTTGTCTGCCCTATGCCCCTGGTTGGATAATTAATGATCCGCTTTAAAGATTCATCATCATTATGATTGATCGATAAACGGAAATAAGACAGTACATCCTTAATCTCTTTACGCTGGTAAAAAGAAACACCGCCGTAAATTTTATAAGGAATTTTCAATTTTCGCATCGCCTCTTCAAAAGACCGCGATTGTGCGTTAGTTCTATATAAAATTGCAAAATCTTTATAACGCGCCTGTTGTGTATAATGAGTTTCATAAATTGAAGCGGCTACTTTTTGCCCTTCTTCATTATCCGTATTAGATTTTATAACCCTTATTTTTTCACCTTCTTCATTATCCGTGTAAATATTTTTTTTGAACTGATCTTTATTGATTGCAATCACAGCACTGGCAGCTTTTACAATATTTTGTGTACTCCTGTAATTTTGTTCGAGCTTAAATGTTTTTAGATCAGGATAATCTTTTTCGAAATTCAGGATATTTTGAATATTAGCTCCACGGAATGAATAAATACTCTGAGCATCATCCCCTACCACACAAATGTTCTGGAAACGGGCAGCCAATTGTTTTACAATAACATATTGAGAAAAATTCGTATCCTGGTACTCATCAACTAATATATATTTGAATTTACTTTGGTATTTGATCAGCACATCCGGAAAATCTCTTAAGAGCACATTTGTGTTGAATAACAGGTCATCAAAATCCATTGCTCCAGATTTGAAATTACGTTTTTGATAAGCAATATAAATTTGTCCTAATAAAGGTTTATTGGAAGCTCTATCTTCTGCCTGCGTAATAGGATTATTAGCATATTGATGAGAAGATATCAAACTGTTTTTTGCTGAAGAGATCCTGTTTAAAACAAGGGATGGTTTATAGATTTTATCATCCAGGTTTAATTGCTTTAAAATATCTTTGATTACGCTTTTGCTATCGTCAGTATCATAAATGGTGAAATTAGAAGGATACCCAAGTTTCTCTCCTTCAAAACGAAGGATCTTTGCAAAGATAGAATGGAACGTTCCCATCCAAAGATTTTTAGCTTCTTTGTTTCCCACTATTCTACCAATACGGTCTTTCATTTCACGAGCCGCTTTATTGGTAAAGGTTAAGGATAAGATATTAAAGGCATCATTACCTTTTTCCATGATATGTGCAATGCGATACGTTAACACACGCGTTTTTCCGGAGCCTGCACCGGCAATAATCATTACCGGGCCTTCTGTGTTTTCAGCAGCCATGCGCTGCACAGGATTCAATTCATTTAAATAGTCACTCATTACTACAAAAATACACATTCTGTTAACTTGA
>JANPOX010000335.1:0-6670 GCA_031428235.1 Bacteroidia bacterium
TCTATATAATCCCAATACAGGTGAAATGCCGATTCTTGTTTTAATGATAGGATTTTTACGAAGATTACGAAGATTCTTACCTCCATCATCTTGTGCTGACGCCACACAGAAAAGGAAAAACATTATAACAGTCGCTAAATATTTGATAGAATAAATCAAGGTTATAAATATACGACTAAATCGTAACTGAGAATTTAAAGCAAAAAGGATTACTTTACCGCAGGCGCTTATATAGAGGAACTGTACTGCAAGGTTCGCCAAACATAATTGATTTGGCAAAAGGCCTTAAACCTCTTACAAGTTCAATATAGGCATGAGTGGAGACCGGAAGATTGCTACAGCCTTTAATCACGACTCTTTTATCTTTATACTCTTCATAAACAAAAGTTCGCAATGCTTCCTCAAACATAATGGATTCCAGTGCTTCCAGGTTACCAAAAATTATTTTTTTTGCGAAAGGTTCTAATGCAATACTTATGAGCATATATGCCCAGGTAGGAATAACAGCGTCCGCGTTGCAGTACACTGCAATCAGTTTGTCTTTATATTGTGCCCAATCGTGCAGTTTTATAAAATCTCTGAAATCTTTTTCTTTTAAGATAAGCTCATGAAATAATAGTGGCTTCAGGTCAAATAAAACCCGTTCACCTTTAGGATATAATTCTTCCAGGTCAATGGTTATTAAACCACTATTGGCAACTTTATTGATGATCTCCTCAGACATATTAATTTTGCTTTAGAGTTTTATTACATGAAACCTAATTCCAGTTGAGCCACTTCGCTCATCATGTCTTTTGTCCAGGTTGGTTCAAAAGTTAAAGTTAAAACAGCAGATTTTACTCCTGGAACCAGTTTTAATTTATTCTCTACTTCAGCCGGCAATGATTCTGCAACAGGACAGTTTGGAGATGTTAATGTCATTATAATTTTAAGTTCATCCTCATCATTCAGATCCAGCTCATAGATCAATCCCAATTCCCAAATATCTACGGGAATTTCAGGATCAAAGCAGGTCTTGATCTCGTCTATCACCCGTTGCATTAACTCCGTATTTTTTGTAATTATGATTGCGCTCACCGGTTATGTTATAATTTAAAATTTATAATCTTTATAATTTTTGGTGAACTCCGCATCATCAATTTTTGGATTTACCTGTAAAAAATGATAATCATATTGCTCATAGAGACCTTTATCATCCAAAATTTTTATACTGATGGGTAAAAAATAAAGTTGGTCAATGTATAAAGTAACGTGCTTGGCATAGGCATTTGGCACTTTTAAAACCTGACCTTTTTTTAGTATGTCAAAATAATCATTGAGCTTTGGATTTACTTCTAAAATCATGTATTCACTAATATGTAGTTTCCTTGCAATGGAAGTAATGCTTTCATTATTGCCTACAGTATAATTATCATAACCAAAATCTTTATTATCAATAATTATTTTATAACAGGGGCGGTTATTGACACGTTCTTCATCTTCGAATTTAAAGTAGCTATCAAATTTGTCTAAATTCTTTAAAGCAATATATTCAATAATACTTGAAAAATAATCAACACCCATTTCGTTTAAAGTATGGTGCTGATCTTGTCTCATTAAATATCCTAAAGGATCTAGGCTTAAATTAACATAAGGAAAGGAATTTGGTTTGACATAAGCTTTATTATTATTCCAGCCACTCACCCATAATAATTCGATGCCTTTTATGTACAAATAAATTTTGCGCGGTTTTCTATTGAGTTTTACAGAAGACTCATAATAGTTAAACCCTTTCTTCCCTCTTTCAATGATTTTAAGACTGTATTTTAATCTTTCCAATTCGGTGATTGATTTCACCATTTTAAAAACAATTTCTTTTGCTGTCAATGCAGACTTTTGTGCATGTAAAACACTACTAAAAGCTAAACACAACGAAAAAATTATATATCGAACAAATGACCTCTTAAACATGGTTTGCAAAGGTAAAATAATCTTTAATAAAACTAAAGTTAATTTAAACTGTATTTTAAGTAATATGCTTCTGTTTAACAATTATTTACTCATTGGCCTTTTACTTAAATATACCTGGAACTTATTTGAGGAAATGCCTTTATTAATCAATTGTGTATAACATGTTGAGTTTTATTGAAAAATCATAAACAGTTGGTAGCTAAATGATTAGTTATTCTTGTGTTTTTTTCTTAAGTTTAAGGTTAAAACCAAATTAAAAAATCAGTACATTCGAAATCCCAAAATGTTACACTTTAACCAAATAACAGACTTGATTGCAGAACTTTTGTTCAGGCATGATTGTGTTATTGTTCCCGAATTTGGAGGTTTTGTTGCCAGAAATTATAATTCCAGTTTCAGTAAAGGAAATAATTTACTTTACCCGCAATCAAAACACATTCTTTTTAATAAAAATCTAATTCACAATGATGGCTTGCTGATTTCTGCTCTTTCACAAAAAAAAGAGATGCCGATTAGCGATGCTGCCAAACAAATTGAAGATTACAAAGAATATATCCAATCACTTTTATCTGCAAAAAAACGCTTCGAGTTAACTAACATTGGGTTATTGTACATCGATACTGAAAACAATTTACGTTTTGAAGCCAAAACCGATGTTAATTTTTTACTGGAGTCATTTGGTTTTGAACCTGTAACAGCTAATGAATTGGTTATTGAGCCTGAAAAACAAATTAAGATTACGCAATTTGAAGACAGGAAAATAGACCGTGAAGTTATTCTTCCGAAAAAAAAATCGTATGCAAAGATTGCCACTTTGGCTATAGGCGTACCTGTAACATTGGCATTTCTATTATTGGCGGCCTATTCCAAACCCATGAAGCCAATATTGCAATCCTCATTTAATCCATTCTATACACCGGAAAAAACATATACGCCTAAAAAATTCACAAACCATAAAGCTGATTTTATTCATGTTGCCGAGAAACAGCCGCTTTTGGTTGATGCTAATGGCTTTGCCACTTTCAAGTTATCAGAAAACGGAAATGTATTAGTTGCCTCTATTAATGATAGCGCTGTTAGAACAGATAAAACAACCGTAGTAAAAACATCATATGGTGTTTCTAAAACAAATAACTCCTTCAATGGAAAGTACCAGGTAGTTGTAGGTTGTTTTGGTGTTGAAGAGAATGCAAACAAGTTGGTGAATGAGTTGCGTTCAAAAAATATCAATGCCGGAATTAGCGGTGTGAATCACAAAGGATTACATGTAGTAAGTTGTGGTGGCTTTAATGACAAGGAAGCTGCCTCTTCATTATTATCTTCAGTTAGAGCTGATTTTCCAAATGCCTGGGTAATGGCAAAATAGTAACGGCATTTATTTTGTTATTATAAAATCTTCTTTTTTCTGTTTCCCTTTCATAAAACCTTCCATTACAACATTAATAGAAGTATCCGACAGAATTTTATACGTGATGATGGATGGATAATCTCTGAATGGATTTTCAAAAGTAAACACATTACCTTCCTGTTTAGTTAATTTGAATTCAACATCCTTATTGTCATTTTGATTTTTGACATTAAAAAACATAAAAACACCTTCAGGATTTTGCAACAATTTCATACGTTGCCTAAATAGAGTGTCTTCGTTTTCCGTATCTAAAAAATAGCCTAATCCATAATACGTGATGCTGTCCTGTTTTTCCCAATTCTCAAAATAGTTACCATAAGAGCTTTTTAAAAAATAATTTCCCGAAATCCATGAAAAAGGAGTCGGTTTTTCTCTACTACTTTCAGGTCGGTTTTTTTCATCGGAGCATGATATTACAAAAACCGAAAGCACTAAATAATAAAATATGATTTTAAACGTTTTCAATATATTAAAGATAATCGTTTTGAAGAGATTTTCTGACTAAATAGTTAAATTGTTTTTATATTCGTGTCGTTGAGAAGGTTATTCATATTTACTGTTTGCATTTTTCAAGTAAGCTTTTGTATTGCTCAATCCGATACGGCACAATACGACCCTAAAAAAGAAGTTGTATACGACGGAAAACGTTACCGTGTCTACAATAACTGGCTTTCAGTTGGGGCAGGAGCAGGTTATAATACCAAGTGGCCAAAAGATGAAAAAAACCTTGGTGCTGATTTCACTTTTCATATGAAGGAACATTATTTAAGGCTTGGCGGCTTTTTAAGTGGGGCTAATTATACGGCAGCTAATAATTACAGTTTTCATTTTTGCTATGTATTTCGAAAGGAAGGTGAAAAATATAATTTGTCTGCGGCAATAGGACCCTCAACTTCCAATTTCAGAAGACCATTAAGTGATTCCTCTAAATATAATTTAGCTACCGTATATAATAAAGTTGGTGGTTTTGCCGCCATCGAAGCAGTTTATAAGTTCAAATATGATGTTGGTATTGGAGGCCAGATATTTTGTGATTATAATGAGGTTCAAATGGTTTACGGCGTGAGATTAATCGTTTATTTTTCAGGTGCGTACCGTGGAATAAAATATGGGTATGTTCCACCAAAAAAGAAATAATCAGCTTACTGATTTTATTATTGTTGGCCAGGGCCTTGCAGGTTCTGTTCTCGCATTGTCACTGATTAAGGAAGGTTTCTCAGTAACGGTCATCAATCAACCGAAATTATCATCCTGTTCCAGGGTTGCAGCAGGAATTTGGAACCCGATAGTTTTTAAACGACTCACAAAAAGTTGGTTAGCAGATGAACTGATTTCTGAATTAATTTCTTTTTATGAATATTGTGAAAAAGAATTTGGAATATCGCTGATGCATCACCGTCACATTATTAAACCGTTCACAGAAGAACAGGAAAAAAATCTGTGGCTTAAAAAATCACATGATGCAAGCTCAGCAAATACTTTTTTAGATCCTTCTATTTATAAAGATTTAGTGATAGATGAGCATTATACTGTAAAACAATATTCTAAAGTGCTCCAAGCAGGAAATCTGGATGTTTCTCTTTTTTTAGAACACACTAAAAAAAATATTAAAGAAAACCATAATTACTTAGAAGAGGAATTTGACTTTGATCATTTAAAAATCAGTGAAAACGAAATTAATTATAAAAATGTCAAGGCACGCAACATTATCTTTTGCGAAGGACATCTTGTTACAAGCAACCCCTACTTTAATTGGATTCCTATGAAACCCGCAAAAGGTGAAACTATTACCATTCACAGTACCCACCTAAAACTAAAACAGGATATTTTTAACAAAGGTTTTTTTATTCTACCTCTTGGAAATAATTTGTTTAAAATTGGCGCAACTTATGAATGGAATGAACTGAATGATGTACCCACCGAAAAAGGCAAACTAGATTTAATTCAAAAATTAAATAGTGTTGTAACCACTCCTTATTCCGTTATTTCACATGAGGCAGGTGTACGGCCGGCTGTAACAGACCGTAGACCAATTGTTGGAAAACATCCGGATTTTAAAAACACATTTATATTTAACGGCTTTGGAACAAAAGCAGTAATGCTGGCTCCTTACTTTGCAAAACAATTAGTTAAATCAATAACACATCATTTACCTGTCGAGGGAGAAGTTAATCCTGAACGGTTTAAATAATAACCTAAAATAACTCTTACTCAATTTTATAAATACATTTCATCAAAACATTTGTTTATTAAGGAATTTATCTAACTTGGATCACCTTTTAAAATGAAACTTTTACTTTATATATACTTTATACTTCAGGTCATTTTTTGTTCCAGCCTATGTGCCCAGCAAAAAGATAGCGTGCCAGAAAAACTTATTGAAATTAAAGAAGAAGTAAACGTTGCAAAAAAAAGAAAATTTCTTTATTTCGTCTCCAACCGTTTAAGTGATGATGATAAATATGATGTTTTTAAATTTGTCCAATGTCCACAGTCGCCTGCCTTAATTGTGATTCGGGGACATTTGGAAGTTATTGGCAATCCCAATGAAAAAAGAGCCAAGATAAATATCTATAATGTTTCTAATAACGCTTTAATAGGGACATACAATTCCAATTCGTATACAGGAAATTATCTTCTAATCCTCGCACCCAATGTCAAATACCTTTTTAAAGTAGAGGTTTCGGGTTACGGAACCACAGAGGAAATAGTAGAGATTCCTTTCAAAATCGATTATGAAATTTGCCAGCAGGATATAAAAATAAAATTAAATGAAAAGCAAAAACCCGTTTTACTAATCAGTAGTTTTTTTGCCGATGAAAATGAAAAAGTTTTTTATTTAAAGTCTACCATTGATACTACAAAATTATCTGAAAATGCTGCATTGAATGATGTCATTGATAAAGTAGATAAGAACGGCAATGGTTACTCGAACATTGATGAGTTGGTTAAAAAACAATTAGAAGAAGAAAAGAAAAAACCGGTTGAGGCACTGGCGGCATTTAAAAATAATGAACTGGAAAAAGCAATGGCGATATACGCCTCCTTATTAAAAAACGATCAAGGTGATCCCTTAATGAATTATTACTATGGAATTTGCCTTGTAAAAACCGATAAAAATAAGGCAAAAGCCATAAACTCCCTTTTAATTGCATCCGCAGTAAAAGAAATGCCTGCCGATGTATTTTATTATTTAGGAAGAGCATATCATTTATCCTATTTATTTAATGATGCTATAAAAGCGTATGAACAATTCAAGGGTAAAGTGAAACCTTATGATTTTGAAGGATTGAACGGGCCCTTATTGATTAA
>JANPOX010000336.1:0-6044 GCA_031428235.1 Bacteroidia bacterium
TTAAATGATTTTCGTTTAATAAATGAAAGTCGTCAAACCAGTTTATTAGGCCGTAAAGAAGTTTTAACGGGTAAGGCCAAATTTGGCATTTTTGGTGATGGAAAAGAACTGGCTCAGGTTGCCATGGCTAAAGTTTTCCAAAACGGGGATTTTAGAAGTGGTTATTACAGGGATCAAACTTTTATGATGTCAATTGGTCAATTGTCTTTGCAGGAATATTTTGCAGGGCTTTATGGCCATACTGACCTGGATAAAGAACCAATGAGCGGTGGCCGACAAATGGGCGGACATTTTGGAACACATAGTTTAAATGCAGATGGATCTTTTAAAGAGTTAATCAATCAAAAAAACTCTTCTGCTGATATCTCCCCAACTGCTGGTCAGATGCCTCGCTTATTAGGTTTAGCATATGCATCACATTTTTATAAAATAAATAAAGACCTTCATCAGGGTAAATTTTTAAATTTCAGTAACAAAGGAAATGAAATTGCTTTTGGTACCATTGGAGATGCTTCTACCTCAGAAGGTTTATTCTGGGAAGCCATTAATGCTGCCGGGGTATTACAGGTTCCAATGTTAATGAGTGTTTGGGATGATGGACATGGTATCTCTGTTCCTAAAAAATACCAGACAACTAAAGAAAGTATATCTGAAATTTTAAAAGGTTTTCAAAGAGAAGGAAACGGAAACGGATTCGAAATATTTAAAACACGTGGTTGGGATTACGCACATTTATGTGAGACTTACGAAAAAGCCGCAAAAGTTTGTCGTGAGCAACACGTGCCGGTATTAGTTCATGTGGAAGAGGTAACACAGCCGCAAGGCCATAGTACTTCAGGTTCTCATGAGCGTTATAAATCAAAAGAACGTTTGCAGTTTGAACTGGATTTTGATTGCGTTAAAAAAATGCGCGAGTTCATTTTGGAAAATGCATTAGCGGATGAGGCAACCTTAAACGCAATTGAAGAAGAAACAAAAAACGATGTAAGAACTGCTCAAAAAGCAGCGTGGACTGATTATTTGACTCCGATTAAAGGAGAAGTAGCAGAAGTTTCTGCCTTATTTGAAGAACTTGGTAATGGAAGTAACGGTTCACTAATTACTGCTATTAAAACAGAATTAAATTCAGTTAAAGAACCAATACGCCGCGAGATACACAATGCCGTGAAAAAAGTATTGCGTTTAACTAAAAACGACGATTCATCCTCACGTTCAAAATTAACAGACTGGCTTCGTTTATCAAATATCGAAAATTCCGATCGTTACAGCTCTCATTTGTATTCCCAATCTGCCATGCAGATTTCTAATGTAACACCGGTTGCAGCAGAATTTAATGGAGAAAAATTGGTGGACGGAAGAGAATTATTAAGAGAAAACTTTGATTATATTTTAAATAAATATCCTGAAACCCTTATTTTTGGTGAAGACTCCGGAAAAATTGGTGGTGTGAACCAGGGATTAGAGGGCTTACAGGCAAAATACGGCGAGCACCGTGTTTTTGATACCGGTATCCGCGAAGCTACAATTATGGGTCAGGCCATTGGGTTATCGATGAGAGGCTTAAGGCCAATTGCAGAAATTCAATACCTTGATTATTTATTGTATGCCTTGCAAATTATGAGCGATGATTTAGCAACAGTGCAATGGAGAACAAAAGGAATGCAAAAAGCTCCTGTTATTATTCGTACGCGCGGCCATCGTTTGGAAGGTGTTTGGCATAGCGGTTCCCCAATGGGAATGATCATTCACGCATGTAGAGGAATTAATGTGTGCGTTCCAAGAAACATGACCCAGGCGGCAGGTTTTTATAATTTGTTATTGGAAGCTGATGAACCATCTTTAGTCATTGAGCCTTTGAATGGATATCGCTTAAAAGAAAATTTACCATCTAATATAGGCGAGTACAAAATTGCTTTAGGTATTCCTGAAACATTAATAGAAGGATCAGATGTTACCTTGGTGACTTATGGTTCATCTATTCGCATTGCACAGGAAGCTATTAAACAATTGGAAGAACATGGAATTTCTGTTGAATTAATTGATGTTCAGACTTTGTTACCATTTGATATTAATCATAGTATTGTTGAATCTTTAAAGAAAACTAATAGGGTTGTATTTTTTGATGAAGATGTTCCGGGAGGAGCAAGTGCATTTATGATGCAGAAAGTATTGGAGGAGCAAGGAGGTTATAAGTTTTTGGATTCAAAGCCTGTAACAATTGCTTCTAAAGAACATAGACCTGCTTATGGCTCAGATGGAGATTACTTCTCTAAACCAAGCGCTGATGACGTATTTGATGTTATCTACAATTTAATGTTAGAAGTTAATCCTCAAAAATTTATTAAGATTTATTAATTACATTAAATTTATAGTCGCTTACAATAAATAGTAAAAATTAAATATGAAGTTAACTACATTATTATACACTGTTGCAATTCTATTTTTAATCAATAGTTTATCAGCTCAGGAAACAAAAACTGAAGAAAATAAGATTCAGGAAGTTATTACATTAATGGCTGATCCTATTTCTATGCCTCCAAATGCAGATGGGTCAATCCCATCAGATACTAATCCTCCCAAAGGGATGGCAGTAAGTGAAATCCTGAAACGCGCTGTAAATTTTGTAAAAATAGAATCAAAAAAATACACAAAAGGAAATGCAGTAACTTCCGGTAGCAAAGCAGAATGTGTTGTTACTTTTGTATTTAAACCTAAAGAATTAAATCCTGTGGCAGATGTTCAGGGAACGATTACCATGCATTTAAGCATCGATGCCAAAGAAGGTAAGTACAGATATACTATTTCTAAATTAAGCCATAACGCAAAAATAGCCGATTATACCGGTGGAGATATTTATAGCGAGGTTCCTAAATGTGGGAGCATGCATTTGCCGCCTGATATGTGGAAAAGAATCAGAAGCGAAGCCTTTAAACAAAGTGCCATGTTAGCAAACGATGTAAAGGAAGCAATGAAAATACCAAGCAATACTCCCGTTAATTCTGATGAATGGTAGTAATATGATCCTGTTATATAAGTCCCGGTTTCGGGACTTTTTTTTTGAACTTATTAATTATATAAATGAAGTCTTTAGAATTATACTCCAGAAAAGATCTTGAACAACTAACCAGAAAAAGAACAAACGAAACGAAAATCGGTGAAGATGTAATTGTTTTGCAACCTGATAACTGGGAAGAAGAATTATTGAACTCATCCTGTAAATTTGTTTTATTAGGTATTCCTGAAGATATAGGAGTGAGAGCCAATTATGGTCGTGGCGGTGCTCACACAGCCTGGAAACCAGCACTCGATAGTTTTTTGAGTCAACAAAGCAATGAATTTTTAGATGGAAAGGACATTTGTGTTTTAGGCCATGTATTTGTACATGATCTAATGGAAAAATCGGATCAGTTAAATTCTAAAAATAAAAATGAACTGACTGAACTGCAGAATCTTGTTTCGGAAGTAGATCAACGTGTTTCTGAGATCATTTCAAAAATTATTCAATGCAAAAAAATCCCCATCATCATTGGAGGAGGACATAATAATTCTTATCCAATTATAAAAGGTTGTTCCACTGTTTTAAATAAAAAAATAAATGTAATCAATTGCGATCCTCATACAGATTTCAGGCCATTGGAAGGAAGGCACAGTGGCAATGGGTTTAGCTATGCCTACCATGAGAACTACATGAATAGGTATTCTGTTTTTTGTATGCACGAACAATATAATACTGCCAGTGTACTAAAAGAATTTACAAAAAATAACGAGCATTTGTATTACAGCACTTATGAAGACGTTTTTATCAGAGAAAGTAAAACATACTCTGAAACTTTGTTTCAAAATATTGGCTTTGTAAAAAATGAAAATTGCGGTGTAGAAATTGACCTCGATGCAATAACCAACGTACCCGCCAGTGCTAAAACAAGCAGCGGTATTTCTCCCGTACAGGCAAGGCAATATGTTTACCAATGTGCTAAAAAATTAAACGCCTTGTATTTGCATATTGCAGAAGGTGCCCCTATTCTATCGCATATTAAAGCAGATAACAAAACAGGAAAGCTAATTGCTTATTTAATGAGTGATTTTATTAAAGGAATAAAGGAAAAATGAAGTGTCATGCTTAACTTGATTCATGAGACCCTGAATCAAGTTCAGGGTGACGTAGTCACTACCCTACCTTAAAAATAATATCAAATTGAGCACCGTTGTCATTATAGATTTTGAGTTCTGCATTAATCTGTTCTGATAAAATACATACAATGTCAAGCCCTAAAGAATCCACTTTATCAAGATCAAAATTGGCCGGAAGCCCCGCACCATTATCTGATATTTTTAGCTGATACGTGTTTTTAACAAGTTTTGATAATTCAATTTTAATGATTCCTTCCTTACCATTAAATGCATGTTTGTATGCATTGGATACCAATTCATTGGTGATTAATCCCAATGGAATAGCTGTATCAAGATCAAGTTCCAATTCTACCATTTTATAATCAATGCGAATGTTCTTATTAACCAATGAAAAACTGCTTGAAATCTGTTCAATTAATCCGGATAAATACTCATTAAATAAAATACTGGTCATTTGATTATTCCGATATAACAATTGATGCAATAAGGCCATCGAATTAATTCTATCCTGTGCTTCCCTTAAAGAATTTCTTATTTCTTCGTTGCTACTTTTTGACGACTGTAATTTTAATAAACTGGAAATAATCTGTAAGTTGTTTTTTACCCGATGGTGTACTTCCTTTACTAAAAGATTTTTTTCTTTTAAAGCCTGGTTAATAATTTCATTGCTTGTTTCAATTTGTTTATTTTTTACTTCCAATAATTGCTTTTGTTTATTTGTTTTTTTTAATTGAACAGAAACGAACACAATGACAATGATTAAAATCATACCACTAAAAAGCAGGGTGTTCCTAATAGTTTTTTGTTTGCTCACTTCCGCGCTTTTCTCTTTAATGTGTTTTTGATTATCACGTATCATATTTTCTTTTTCCTCAACCTGGCTTGCAACCTGGGAAGAAATCAATTCTTTCAAATTTTCTTTTTGATCAATACTGTCTTTAAAAGAAATGTATTCGTTATAATATTGAATCGCAACATGAGAGGCTCCAATTTTATCATAATAAACAGCGTATTGTTTTATAACATTAAGTTTTGCTTTATAGTCTTCAATCTTCAACAATTTTTTATCGGCACTATCTAAATATCTTTTGCTTAATATGGGCTGATTTAAATTCAAGTAACATTTTGCCAATTCAGTTTCACTTATGGCCGCATTCAAATAATCTTTAGCGTACATACTGCTGATAATATCTTTTTTCAATAAAGGAATGGCTTTCTCATACTCTTTTTTTGCTATTAAAACCTGGCCTATATTTCCCTCTAACAAACCAAGTGTAAATTCTTCAGACTGATTTATTGGTTTGTCTTTGTGTGATGAATAGAATATTTCTTTTGCTATATTAAAACAAGTAAGAGCACTGTCTAATTGCCCGTATTTTTGCCAAAACAATCCACGGTTATTAAAATATCCCAATAACATATGGCTGTTACCTGATTGCTTTATCTCTTCATATTCCAATAATTGTTGACTCAGACATTCTTTGTAAAGTTTCATTTCATAATAAATGATACTTAATTTTGGATGAAATTGCCATTCATTTATATCTGAATGGTATTTACGAATATTCATTAATACTTTATGGATCTCTACTGCCTTTATTAAAGAGTGTATATGAACATAAGCATTCTTTAAATAAAACAAAACGGCTGCACTATCTTTATAATCTTTTATTCTATTTCTTTCCAAAAGATCCGTTAACAAAGGAATTGCCTTAGAATAATTTGTATTTAAAAAATAGATCTCTGCTTCAATCTTAGTAAGTCTGTCAATAATATCAGTTTGGTTATCAATGATTGCTTTTTCCCGGATATCATCAAGATCATTTTTAATTAATGGATAAAATTTAAGCTTATATGAATTATTAAGGGTATCAAAAGATTTTACCTTTCCTGCTAAACTTTGTGAATTATAG
>JANPOX010000337.1:0-2186 GCA_031428235.1 Bacteroidia bacterium
ACACAAGCTTCAGGAAATTTCTTTTTTATGAGGCTTAATGTTTTTAAATATAAACCGTTTTTATTGGTGCTTTCTGTCGCCCTTTTATCTTTGAATTTATCTGTCAGACTTGGGAAGATGTCAAAAGTAGTAATCCCTAATTTTAAACAGCTTTCAATTTCTTTAAGCATCAAATCAGGGCTTAGCCGAAAAATGCCCGGCATGGATTTCACTTCCGTTTTTTTATTTTTTCCATCAATTAAAAATAATGGAAAAATAAAATCATTCACCGTTACATGATTCTCTTGAATTAAATTTCGGATAGTTTCAGACTTACGATTTCTGCGCGGACGGTGTGTGATCATGGTTAATTGATTTACTGTTTGTGTGTAATTTAACGCCCTTGTAAAAACAATAGATCGAGCCACACATAATTATATGACTAAGATCCAGGTGGTTGAACCAAACGGATAAGGCTAATTTAAATAGGTGAACTAATACAGCAAGAATGGTGACTCCTACACCTATTAACATGTATTTAAGTTGGCTGTGTCAGTTTGGTTCAATCATTTGGATCTTAGTCATATCATTATGTGTGGCTCGATTTATTATTTTTACAAAGGCGTTAAATTAAATACAAATAGTAAATCTATTAACCATGATCACACACCGTCCACGCAGAAATCGTAAGTCTGAAACTATCCGAAATTTAATTCAAGAGAATAATGTAACAGTGAATGATTTTATTTTTCCATTATTTTTAATTGATGGAAAAAATAAAAAAACGGAAGTGAAATCCATGCCGGGGATATTTCGGTTAAGTCCTGATTTGATGCTTAAAGAAATTGAAAGCTGTTTGAAATTAGGAATTACTACTTTTGATATCTTCCCAAGTCTGACAGATAAATTCAAAGATAAAAGGGCGACAGAAAGCACCAATAAAAACGGTTTATATTTAAAAACATTAAGCCTCATTAAAAAGAAATTTCCTGAATCTTGTATTATGACGGATGTTGCTATGGATCCCTACAGCAGCGACGGTCATGATGGATTTGTAAAAAACGGAGAAATCGTAAACGATGAAACTTTAGAGATTCTTGCGAAAATGGCTGTAGCACAAGCAGAATGTGGTATTGATATTATCGGGCCAAGTGATATGATGGACGGACGTGTTGGCTACATCCGGGATTCTTTAGATGACGCGGGTTTTAGTAACGTATCTATTATGAGTTACACCGCTAAATACGCCAGCGCTTTTTATGGTCCATTCAGAGATGCTTTGGATAGTGCTCCAAAATTTGGCGACAAAAAAACGTATCAGATGAATCCCGCAAATAGCAAAGAAGCATTAATTGAAGCCCAGTTAGACCTTGAAGAAGGAGCTGATTTTTTAATGGTGAAGCCAGCTTTATCTTATTTGGATATCATCAAAGATCTCAGCACTAATTTTGATTTGCCGATTGCTGCATATAATGTGAGTGGTGAATACGCGATGGTAAAAGCAGCAGCAGCAAAAGGATGGATTGATGGAGATAAGGTGCGTGATGAAATTTTGCTGAGCATGAAACGTGCAGGTGCATCGGTAATATTAACCTACTTTGCTAAAGAGTGGGCATTGAAACATAAATAAATTTACTGTTTAGAAATTCTTAACGCCCATACTATTAAGACCAACTGCAAAGGGAGTCTAATAATGGAGATCCATAAAATTACTCCGCCCTTACTATAATTATCGATTAACATTTGTATGTGAACCGGTAAAAATGCAATGAGCATCGCGATAATTAACCAGCAGGCAACTTTCCTTGTTTTTTGAAATAAGATTAATATTCCAAAAACCATTTCACACATCCCACTAATATAAACCAACTCTAAAGGAATTGGAAAATACAAGGGCATAATTTTCAGATAAAACAAGGGATTCAAAAAATGGTTAATTCCTGCTGCCAGATAAAGCAGACTCATTCCAATCCGTGAAATTTTTCTCGTATCCACTTTATTTAACTTCTACCACAACACCATTTGTGGTTGTGTAATAAATTGGCGTAGTTGCTCTTCGCAAGTTTAAATAGGATGTATACACTTCCGAGAAATTTTTTCTTTCTGTTATTACAGTTTCGTAGTTGCCATGCAGTCCGATCATTAATTCGCAGGCTTCCCTTACTGCTCCCTGCCCGCTAGTATTACCGGTTTCATAATCTGCTAAA
>JANPOX010000338.1:0-2243 GCA_031428235.1 Bacteroidia bacterium
ACCTTAAATCCTATACAGGAATTATTCGGCACACAAGTATCGAAGATGCTAAAATGTTATTTAAGGTTAATACTTTAGTATTGTGTATATTATTGATTTGCTATACAATAACTTGGGGCAGTTTGTTTAATACTTTTCTTCATTTACCTATATCAATTTTATTAATTGACTATTTTATTTCTTCATTTGCTCTAATTTTCAGTCGTTTATTGGTCAAAAGTATTTACGAAAACATATTGGGTTCTTTTAAAACTAATGTTGCTGTTATTATTTATGGTGCTGGCTACTTAGGTTTGATGGTAAAAAACACTTTAGTTAAGGATAAAAAGAAAAAATATGAAATTCTTTGTTTCGTAGATGATAATCCTCGAAAAATAAATAAAACAATCGAGGGTATAAAAGTTATTTCAAAAAAAGAGGCAATGACAAATTATATTAATTCTTCAAAAGGGTCTGCAATTGAAGTTATTTTTGCTATTCAATCAATTTCACCCGTTAGAAAAGCTAAAATTGTTGAAGAATTTTTATTCCATGATGTTACTATCAAAACGATTCCTCCTGTTAGTCAATGGATGGATGGTGAACTTAGTATTAATCAAATTCAAAATATTAAAATTGAAGATCTATTAGAAAGAGAATCCATCTCCATAAACAATAAATTAGTTAAGCAATTCATTACAAATAAAAGAGTATTAGTAACAGGTGCTGCGGGTTCTATTGGAAGTGAATTAGTAAGGCAATTGATAAAGTTTTCTCCAAATAAATTAATTTTGATTGACCAAGCCGAATCAGCTTTATATGATTTAGAGACTGAATTAATACGGATGGATGTAGGTGCCATATTGCCGAATATAAGGGTAGAAGTATTAGATGTATCCAATGAAAAAATAATTGAGAAGTTATTTAAAGAAGAATTGCCTCAAGTTGTTTTTCATGCTGCAGCATATAAACATGTTCCTTTAATGGAAAAGAACCCTTATAATGCAGTGAAAGTTAATGTTTTTGGCACAAAAGTTATTGCGAACCTTTCTTCTAAGTATAGTGTTGAAAAATTTGTAATGGTCTCAACTGATAAAGCGGTTAACCCAACCAATGTCATGGGGGCAACTAAGCGTTTGGCAGAAATGTATGTGCAAGGCTTGAATAGAGATCATGGGAACAATACTCGATTTATCATCACTCGATTTGGTAATGTATTAGGTTCAAATGGCTCGGTGATTCCATTGTTTAAAAAACAAATTGAAAGTGGAGGTCCTCTTACAGTTACTCATCCAGATATTATTCGTTATTTCATGACTATTCCAGAAGCATGCCAATTAGTATTGGAGGCGGGGACAATGGGCAAAGGAGGAGAAGTATATGTTTTTGATATGGGTGATCCTGTCAAAATTGTAGATTTAGCAAAAAAAATGATTCAATTATCCGGCTTAGTTTTGGGTAGTGATATTGACATAACTTTCACGGGATTAAGGCCCGGAGAAAAATTATTTGAAGAGTTATTACACAGCAATGAAAATACAATACCAACCTATCATAATAAAATAATGATTGCTAAAGTAATCACCGAAGATTTTGATACCCTATCTCTATCTTTAAAACAATTAGAAGTGATATTATCGAAAATGGATAATATTGATATTGTATCAGAGTTAAAAAGAATTATACCCGAATACATAAGTAATAATTCTATTTACGAACAATTAGATGGATTAGAACAAAGTTCTCCGTATGCCAAAATAGCATCCTAAATTATTAGCATATAAATCCCCTTTGTCTACTGATAGACTTGATACTAAAGTATATTTTGGCAGTTGATAGTTAATTTGTTGTAAGAAAGAAAATTGATTGGCAGAAAAGGGTGTGCCATAAAGTCCTAAATTATAACTCCAAAGGACTTTAGCAGTAAAATTCATTTTTTGTACCTTTCCAGAAATAGAAATATTATATCCTTGGATTCTATTATTAATAATGTATGAATTCGGTAAATCAGAAATAATATATTTACTAATCAACCCATTGTTTATTTGATTTAACTGTGTCATTAATGGGGTTCCTAAAACGTTTTTATTATAAGTCCACGCATTTTCATAGATTCCATTGTTAAAATAGTTATCATTTCCTCTTAACTGTGAAATATCGTCAACATATCGACTTCCACCTTGATTTGTCGTGTTGAGATACTCAAAACAAACTTTGGTAATTCCCCTCTGAATATTCTTTCTGGATAATGACAAACCAAACAA
>JANPOX010000339.1:0-2626 GCA_031428235.1 Bacteroidia bacterium
GTATTCAGCAACACGTTTTTCGAAGAAATTAGTTTTACCCTGCAATGAAATCATTTCCATAAAATCGAAAGGATTTGTTGCATTATAGAATTTATCGCAACCTAATGCTAATAATAATCTATCGGCGCAAAACTCAATATATTGACACATTAAATCAGAGTTCATTCCTATTAAACGTACTGGAATAGCTTCTGATACAAATTCTTTTTCAATAACAACAGCATCCGTAATGATTTGTGTTACTTTTTCTTTTGGTAATTTATTTTTAATATGGTCAGAATAGATCATACATGCAAAGTCGCAGTGCAAGCCTTCGTCACGAGAAATTAACTCGTTACTGAAACTTAAGCCCGGCATTAAGCCACGTTTTTTTAACCAGAAAATAGAACAGAAAGAACCAGAGAAGAAAATTCCTTCAACCGCTGCAAAAGCAATTAAACGCTCTGCAAAACTTCCGTTATTAATCCAAGTTAAAGCCCAATCGGCTTTTTTACCAACACAAGGTACTGTTTCAACAGCATGTAATAATTTATCCTTTTCTACAGGATCTTTAATATAAGTATCAATTAATAGAGAATATGTTTCTGAATGTATATTTTCCATCATTACCTGGAAACCGTAAAAGAAACGGGCTTCAGGATACTGAACTTCATTTAAAAAATTGATTGCTAAATTTTCGTTAACGATGCCATCACTGGCAGCAAAAAACGCCAAAACATGTTTCACAAAATGTCGCTCGTTATCATTTAACTTATTGTTCCAATCACCCATGTCATTGGATAAGTCAATTTCTTCGGCGGTCCAAAAACTTGCTTCTGATTTTTTATAATATTCCCAGATATCGTTGTGCTTAATCGGGAAGATCACAAAGCGGTCTTTGTTTTCTGCTAGTATTGGTTCAATCATAGTCCTGTCTTTATATAATGTAGCCTAATGAATTTATTAAGCATATTTAGTTTAATTCTTCGTTCTACAAAACTGATTAAAAATGATTGTATTTCCCGAAAATGAAATTAACATTAAGCTTGTTTTTTTAACATTGCGAAAAGTGTAACTAGCGAAGAAAAATAGGTGATTAGCTTATTTATCAGGCTATTAACCGAAAAATAAAAAATAATGAAAAATAATTGTCTCTTGTATTTATTTTTTTGCTAAGAGGAAAAAAAACTCTTCATTTTAATCATCTAAAGGTTACTGTGCGGAGGAAATTCTGAATTTAAAACACTTCTACTTTAACGCCTCAATTAAAAAAGGTTTTTTTTGAAGAAAATGAATGATGATTAAAAAATAAATGAAGGATTTATGTAATATTCTCCTTCTTTTTAAAATCGTTATTTTTTATGAAATTGATGGTTAATATTAAAAAAGTACTATTTTTGTTATCTAAATTTTTAAACAAGAAACATGATTGATTTAACAGGAATTATTGCCATTAGCGGACAACCGGGATTATTTAAAGTTGTTGCTCAATCTAAAAACGGAATTATTGTAGAAGGTTTAACTGACAAAAAACGTACTTCCATTAGCTCTACAGCTAAAGTAAGTTCTTTGGAAGACATCAGTATGTTTACAACCGGAGAAGACAAGCCCGTTTCTGAAATTATGAAAGCAATTTTTGATAAAGAAAAAGGTGGTGTAAGTATCGATGCTAAAGCAGATGATAAAGCTATTGCAAGTTATTTTGAATCGGTTTTACCTGATTATGATAAAGAACGTGTTTATACAAGCAACATGCGTAAATTATTTAACTGGTATAACAATTTACAAACTTCAGGTAATTTAAAAATAAAAGAAGCTGATAGTAAAGATGAAGCTACTGACAAAATTGTAAAAGCAGCAACTGAGAAAAAAGCAGCCGTTAAAAAAACTGCAACAAAAGATACTACCAAGACAAAAACAAGCACAGGCGTTAAAAAAACTGCTGGTGTTAGAAAAACAGGCGTAGCTTAATTTTATCTTCATATTATTATTGAAAGCCCTTTCGAAAGAAGGGCTTTTATTATTTTATTCCTCCTTTGAAGGAGGTGTCCGCAGGACGGAGGATGTTTGAAGTGACATCCCCCGCCTTTCAGGCACCCCCTTCAAAAGGGGGAATTTATTCAGTCTATACTCTTTAATAAAAATCAAAAACTCTACAAATTGGATTTAGATATAAACCTTTACCTTCAATCCATAAAATTAAAACCACTATGAACCGCCATTACCTTAAAGAAGATTTCAGAGTTACCAACTGGGAAAACCTAAAACCATTGTTTGAGGAATTAAAAAACCGGAAAATCTGTTCTGTTGCAGAATTAAAACAATGGATGAAAGCCCACAGCGAACTGGAAGCGGTTTTAAATGAAGACGGCGCATGGCGTTATATTAAAATGACATGTAACACTCAAAATGAGGAATTACAGGAGTCATTCAATTACTTTGTAACAGAGATTGAACCTTATACTTCTCCTTACAATAATGATCTGAATAAAAAATTGATTGAGTGCTCTTTCATAGACGAGCTTGAAAAAGACACTTACTTCGTATTTGTACGTGGAGTAAAAAAAAGCATTGAGTTATATAGACAAGAGAATATTGCGTTGAATACTGAGCTTCGCCAAAAAGAACAGGAATATGGAAACATATC
>JANPOX010000340.1:0-2507 GCA_031428235.1 Bacteroidia bacterium
TCCTTTTCTATCTTAAAATTTTCTTCGAGTAAATATTCAAATAGATGTGGGTATCTATTGATTAGACCTACTGATAAGGTACCATCGGAAGCAAGTTCCCTAGTAGTTGAGACTTTATCAAAAAGCAACCAAAATATTAGAAGACCCACTACGATAATAATTAATGTACTCATATTTATAGTATTTTAAGTGATAGTATTACAATTAAAATTCCTGATAACTAAATACCTGTTCATGTACCAAATATTTTTCACGAGGAAATTCATCGTAAAGAGAATTTATTATTTCTTTTTTAATTGAGCCTCTTATAGAAGTTTTACTTTCTACTATCCCATCTATATAGTAATACGTTAAATCATTAGGTGATTGCTCATACTCTAATCTTGCCCAAATTTTGTTTTCATTGTTTGAATAATAGGTCATTTGACATAAACCAAGCGATCTAAAAGTTATAGCTTCAAGCCTCTTAGATTTTACTAATCTTACTAAATCTGCCATCAATACGGAAGCACTTTTACTTTCATCTGCATCACCTTTTATGTGACCCGCCATATCGTCGATAAAATATATCCCATGCGCACATTTATCGATTTCGCTGTAGGCTACGTATAATCCTCTTTCTTTTTGAATTTCAATAATGTTCTTTAAAGTATTGTATACTTCCTTGTATCCACTCTTAGGATTATCTCTGATAGTTGTGTTGAAAACGCCTTTGAGTACAACTATAATTATCAGAATTATAATAATTGTCCAAACCATAAAATAATTTTTAAGTTAAAAATAATTTTTGAATAATTTTTTGACGGATGTGTCAATGAGAGATGCCTATTTGTTTATTTGTTTTTTTTGGATCTTATCTTATCACGAACGACATTGTATAAAACAAGAATTATTGCGAGCACGATCCCAATAAAAATCTTTTCTTCAGCTTCCTGATCTCCACTAGCATAACTATTAAGTGATACTAGAAATAAATAAATAACGAATGGTAAAGGACTGATTTTAAATTTCATAATTTTTGTTTTGGTAAGCTTATAAATTGTTGTAGTTAAAATATAGATAATACGAAAATATAGAGAATTCTCCATTGTGCAAGATTTGCAATTTCTTTCACTTTGAAATGTGAAAAAAAAGGAGAAAACAACTTATCATATTAACGAAGCTGCGCTCCGACTGATTGGTAGTAAAATGAGAGAGCTAAGAAATGGAAAAGAAATTTCTATTGAAGGATTAGCAAATGCGTCAGGTATGGATTATTCTCAATTAGCGAGGATGGAAGGAGGTAAGGTAAATTTCTCTATCTCATATTTGTTTAGAGTTGCGGAAGCTTTGGGCGTTACTCCAAAAGATCTTCTTCCATAAAACTTAAGGGCTTACTATTAAACTCCTGCAATATTTGTTCAGTTACGATTATTTGTTTTACTTCTTTAAAACATGAATTAGTTGTTCCAATAATTTTTATAGCATCAATCAATAAACAGCGAGTTCCTTCCTCACCATAAAAGACCTCTCTAACATCATCAACTGTAACCTTATCGCATCGCTCTACATACTCTTCTGAATCGTATGGATGCGTCACAATACATAAATCACCAGGAGAAATTAGTGTATCTGAATCGATAAGGTATGCATCATAAAAAGTCCTTATTTCCTTTCTTTCAAGTTTTTCAAAGTATTTGAATGCGAAAGGATTTTCATCTGTATATACATGTGTAGTAAGATTACCCATACTTGGAATAAATTTCATGTTGTTCATTGTAGTTGTTTTAGAATAATGAATTAATCAGTCTTACTTAGTTTATTCTGCTAGTTTCCCTTTAATTCTTGTAGGTTCTTGTACAAAAGATGGCAAAGAGTTTGAATGCAAACAGATAGAGGATTTTTATGTTGAATACAGGATCGAAGATGGTCGTTTTTACCGCGATATGAAATGCCATAAAAATACAAAACTGATTGAACCATATTTAGGAACTGAACCTTTAACCATTTGAGCCATGAATACAGAGGATACATTTGATATTGAAATTGCAGAAAACAATCGCCTGATTTTACTTACCGTAAAACGGAGCGAAGAACATGGTGAAAAGAAGTACGATGTTTTCAATGATAGGAATGTCCATTTATTTTCATTGGACTGTTGTACAGATGAAGTCAAAGATACCTACAAACTTTCCGCTGAGTTTGAAGATAAAAAAATAGATCCTGTCCTGATAAAACAGGTCAATGAAATTTTAATGAGTGAAGAAGAGTAAATTCTCTCAAGTTGGGTCTTTTACACGCTAAAAAAAACTTATTATGTCATTTCGTTACTGGGGCTGAGGTTTTAAAGTCAGCAGAATCATCATAATTAGAGCTTTGAATATTGTGTGTGTTTTATACAATAGAGCATTTTATTTAAGAATTAAATCCCTAGGATCATCAATTATTATCTGAGGTTTGCCATTGTATAATTCAACATTTCGTTAAATACAAATGTTCTTATTCTAGTAATATTCAGCAAGGGGTTG